>JBFIMP010000010.1:0-22881 GCA_041611635.1 Christiangramia sp. | reverse complement strand
TAGAAGAAAGGGAATTGGATCTAATGCTGTAGTATTATTAGATTAATATATTATAGATCTATAAAAAACAGCTCTAAGTATTAGAGCTGTTTTTATATAATAAATATATCTCACACCCTGGTTTTACTTCCCAGGTGCTCCATGATCATCTTTGCATGTACTCTGGAATTTTCGATAAACCATTTATGAGTTTCCACGCCGCCGCAAATTACACCAGCTAAGAAAATTCCTGGAATATTGGTTTCCATCGTCTCCTCATTGTATTGTGGTATCTTTTTGCCATCATCAGATAGTTTAATTCCTATCTTCTGGAGAAATCCAAAATTAGGTCTGTACCCGGTAAGTAAAAGAGCAAAGTCGTTCTCTATACTAACTTCTCCATCTGGGGTTTCAATAATTACTTCCTTGTTCTTTATCTCTTTGAGTGAGGATTCAAAAAACACCTTGATACTTCCTTCCTTTATTCTATTGATAATATCTGGCCTTACCCAATATTTTACTCTTTCCCCAATTTCGGGTTTTCTAACCACCATGGTCACTTCACCACCTTTTCTGTAAATCTCCAAAGCGGCATCTACCGCCGAGTTACTGGCGCCTACTACCACTGTTTTCTGAGTGGCATAATAGTGTGGATCGTTATAGTAGTGAGAAACTTTAGGCAAATCTTCACCAGGAATTCCAAGGTAATTTGGGATATCATAAAACCCGGTAGCGACGATAACATTTTCTGCTAAATATTCCCCAGATGTTGTTTGTACGGTATGTGTTTGTTCTGTATTGGTTTCAACAGCAGTAACCTTTTCGAATAAATGAATATTTACATTATTGTTCGTAGCGATCCTGCGGTAATATTCCAACGCCTCGCGTTTCCCTGGTTTCGGATTATTGCTTATAAAGGGAATATTATCCAGTTCCAACTTTTCTGAAGTAGAAAAGAAAGTCATATTGGTAGGGTAGTGGTAAAGTGAATTTACCAGGCAGCCTTTTTCCAGTATGACATAGGAAAGTCCCTTTTTCTTTGCTTCAAGAGCGCAGGCAATGCCAATAGGTCCACCGCCAATTATTACGACTTCATATTTATGATTAGGAGTTTGCAACTTGCTTAAGGTTTTTGATAGTTTGAGGCTGGTCGTCAGATTTGAAAACAAA
Source organism: Christiangramia sp. (assembly GCA_041611635.1). Taxonomy (GTDB): domain Bacteria; phylum Bacteroidota; class Bacteroidia; order Flavobacteriales; family Flavobacteriaceae; genus Christiangramia. Next base: position 21,732 of record JBFIMP010000010.1, on the reverse strand, counting down.
ACTACCGGCTACAAGCACATCTGCGCCTGCTTTAGTTAATTCTGCCGCATTTTTATCGGTTACTCCACCGTCAATCTCTATTAGAGTTTCAGCATTATTTATAGAAATGATCTCTTTTAATCTCTGAACTTTATGATAGGTGTTTTCTATAAAACTCTGTCCGCCAAATCCAGGGTTAACACTCATGATACAAACCAGGTCGATATCTTTAATAACATCCTTTAAAAGATCTACGCTGGTATGTGGATTTATAGCGACACCTGCCTTCATGCCTTCAGCCTTGATAGCCTGTAAAGTTCTGTGTAGATGAGTACAGGCCTCGTAATGCACGGTTAGGATATTAGCGCCTAGTTTAGCAAATTCCTTAATGTAACGGTCAGGATCTATGATCATTAAATGCACATCGATAGTTTTTTGTGCATGCTCGGCGATAGCTTTTAGCACGGGCATTCCAAAAGAAATATTTGGTACAAATACTCCATCCATAATATCGATATGAAACCAGTCTGCTTCGCTGTTATTGATCATTTCGACATCACGTTGCAGATTTCCGAAATCTGATGCGAGTACAGAAGGGGCAATAAGTGTTTTATTCATTGTTGTATTGTTGTTCTAACGCAAAAATATGAAGAAAAAAAGGTTTACCCGTTCCTTTCTCTATAAATGGGAAGTATGTCTTTATTATTAGTATCGATAGGGTTACTAAAAATAAAGCAAGAAAAAACCCCGGTCATCACTCCGGGGTCATTCATCAATCAAAAAACGAACAGTTATTTTCATAACGGGTCATCACTCCCGTCACTAAACTGTTGTCACTTTAAATATCTTAACCAAGATACGTTTTTAAAATTTTACTTCTAGACGTATGCTTAAGTCTTCTAATAGCTTTTTCTTTAATTTGACGTACTCTTTCTCTGGTTAGATCAAAAGTCTCGCCAATCTCTTCTAATGTCATAGGATGTTGATCTCCCAGTCCAAAATAAAGTCTTATCACGTCTGCTTCACGAGGAGTAAGAGTTTCAAGGGCTCGTTCTATCTCGGTTCTTAGAGATTCATGCAATAGTTCCTTGTCTGGGTTTGGAGATTCACCAGAACGTAATACGTCATAAAGGTTAGAATCTTCACCTTCTACTAAAGGAGCATCCATAGATACATGACGCCCGGAATTTTTCATTGATTCCTTAACGTCATTAATGGTCATATCAAGCTCTTTCGCGATCTCTTCGGCACTTGGCGGACGCTCATGTGACTGCTCTAAGAAAGCAAAAGTCTTGTTTATTTTATTAATTGAACCAATTTTGTTCAATGGTAAACGAACAATTCTCGATTGTTCTGCTAATGCCTGTAAGATAGATTGTCTAATCCACCATACGGCATATGAAATAAATTTAAAACCACGAGTTTCATCGAAACGTTTCGCAGCTTTAATAAGCCCTAAATTTCCTTCATTAATAAGGTCGGGAAGGGTTAATCCCTGATTTTGATACTGTTTTGCTACCGAAACCACAAAACGAAGGTTCGCTTTAGTTAGTTTCTCTAAGGCACGGTTATCACCTGCTTTAATTCTTTGTGCCAGTTCTACCTCTTCATCAGCGGTGATCAGGTCTACTTTTCCAATTTCTTGCAAATACTTGTCTAACGAAGCGGTTTCACGATTAGTTACCTGCTTCGTAATTTTAAGTTGTCTCATCTATCTTCTACTTGGATTTTAATTGTGCATAGCTCTTGTATAAAGTTATACGTAAGAAGTACTCTTAATGTTACAAAATTTGAATTTTATTTTTTTGGGCGTTGCACTTCGTGCCGGGCTTTTCGCTTCAAGTTCTCGCTCCTTTCAGTCGCTGCGGGCTTTCCGCTGCAATCCCTAACGCTGCAATTTCAGACCCAAAAAACAACAAATTTTTAATTCAGCATGCAGGCAGTCGGTAGATGGTTCATGAAATTTCAGTTGATTTTTAAAAAATGAAATAAAAAAAGCCCATGCAGTAGCACGGGCTTATAGATAATAAGAGGAAAAAATTAATCTCTTTTTTCTCTAGGCTTTCTGTCATCACGACCTCGGTTGTCACGAGAACCGCGATTATCTCTTGAGCCTCTATGGTCTCTTTTGTCTTCTCTCGGAGCTCTTTCTTTATAACCCTCAGGCTTTGTAAGCAATGCTTTCCTGGAAACTTTATCTTTCCTGGTTTTTGGATCAAGACCAAAGTATTTCACATCGATCACATCACCTAATTTAAGAACATCATTCACATCATTAGTGCGTTCCCATGCAAGTTCAGAAATATGAAGTAATACTTCGTTACCTGGAGCATCTACATATTCCACAACTGCACCAAAATCAAGGACCTTAACTACTTTAACTTCATAAACGCTACCTTTTTCTGGTTTGAAAGTGATAGAATCTATCTTAGCCAATACCTTGTCAATTCCTTCCTGCTGTGTTCCAAGAATTTCAACGATACCTTCTTCAGTTACCGGATCTTCGTTGATAACGATCTCCGTTTTGGTTTCTTTCTGAAGCTCCTGAATAACTTTTCCTCCAGGTCCAATCAATGCACCAATAAATTCATTAGGAATTCTTCTGGTAATGATCTTTGGAGAATGGGCTTTTACATTCTGGCTAGGAGCAGGTATAGTTTCAGTTAGTTTCTCAAGAATATGAAGTCTACCTTCGCGAGCCTGTTTCAATGCAGCCACAAGGATTTCATAAGAAAGTCCTTTAACCTTGATATCCATCTGGCAGGCGGTAATACCATCTTCGGTTCCTGTTACTTTAAAGTCCATATCACCAAGGTGATCTTCGTCTCCAAGAATATCAGAAAGTACAGCATAGTTGTCACCTTCAGAAATTAATCCCATAGCAATACCAGAAACTGGCTTCTTAAGCTGAACTCCGGCATCCATTAAAGACATGGTACCTGCACATACAGTAGCCATGGAAGAGGAACCATTAGATTCCAATACTTCAGATACTACACGAACAGTATAAGGGCAATCTGCTGGGATCATTCCTTTTAGAGCGCGTTGTGCTAGGTTTCCGTGCCCTATCTCTCTTCTTGAAGTACCTCTAATTGGGTAAGCTTCTCCGGTAGAGAAAGGAGGGAAGTTATAATGTAGGTAGAAGGTCTCTTCTCCTTGTTGGGTTGGAAGGTCTACCTGGTTTGCTTCTCTGGAAGTACCTAAAGTAACTGTTGCCAGCGCCTGGGTTTCTCCTCTGGTAAAAATAGCTGAACCATGAGTTGAAGGTAAGTAATCTACTTCACACCAGATTGGACGAATTTCGTCTGTCTTCCTGCCGTCAAGTCTAATTCCTTCCTTAAGGGTTAGATCACGAACCGCTTTCTTCTGAGCATCGTTAAAGTATCCAGAGATCATTTTCCCTTTCTCTTCCAATTCCTCTTCAGAGAACATAGCTTTCACTTCATCTTTCAGATCAGAAAAAGCCTGGCTTCTTTCTTTTTTACTGGTACCGCTTTTGGCGATATCATATGCTTTCTGATAAGTTGCATCAAGGATCTTCTTTTCGATCTCTTCATCTGTCGCAGCTACTTCATACTCACGAGTTTCTTTTTTTCCGAATGCTTCTGCAAGTCTTACCTGTGCTTCACACTGAACCTTGATCGCTTCATGGGCGAATTTAATGGCCTCAGCCATTTCTTCTTCAGAACATTCGTCAAATTGTCCTTCAACCATCATTACTGAGTCTGCAGATGCACCAACCATGATATCCATGTCTGCTTCAGCAAGTTTTTCTCTGCTTGGATTAAGAACAAATTCTCCATTAACTCTGGCTACACGAGCTTCAGATATTGGAGTTTCAAAAGGAATATCAGATAACTGTATAGCTGCAGATGCTGCTAATCCTGCTAATGCGTCTGGCATAACTTCATCGTCATGAGACATTAACTGGATCATTACCTGAGTTTCAAATTTGTAATCTTTAGGGAATAGTGGACGCAAAACACGGTCTACTAAACGCATTACTAAAATTTCTTCACTGCTTGGTCTAGCTTCTCTTTTGAAGTAACCTCCTGGGAAAAGACCTGCCGCAGCAAATTTTTCGCGGTAATCCAATGTTAATGGAAAGAAATCCATTGTAGTTGGAGTGTAAGATGACACTACCGTACAAAGTAACATGGCATTACCCATTTGAACAACAACCGACCCGTGGGCCTGCTTTGCCAATTTACCGGTTTCGAGAGAAATGGTTCTACCATCTCCTAAATCGATAACCTCCTTAAATGTTTTTGGAATCATAATAATTTCGAATTCTTGATCTGAATAACTTCAACCAGATCATTTTGTTAAACAAAGGTCTCCGCCATCCGGACGGCCGGGTTGTGTGTTGTGTGTAGTTGTAAGCTGACCAATGAAAAACTACCCCTCTGGGCGACAATTTTTGAAAACCTGGAAATAGTTCCAGGACAATCTAATATATAAAAAAAGGGGCGCGATGCGCCCCTGAAAATTATTTTCTTAATCCTAGTTCCTTAACGATGGCACGATACCTCATGATATCCTTCTTCATCAAGTAGTCTAGAAGACTTCTTCTTTTACCAACCAGTCTTACCAGTGAACGCTCTGAGTTAAAATCCTTACGGTTTTTCTTCAGGTGCTCAGATAGGTGAGCGATTCTGTAAGTGAACAATGCGATCTGTCCTTCAGCCGAACCGGTATCATTCTTTCCTTTACCGTGCTTTTCGAAGATCTCTTCTTTTTTCTCTTTTGCTAAATACATTCCAATATTATTTAAATGATTTTTATGTATTGACAGTTTTTCTGTCAGGCGGCAAAGATACTACTAATTTAAAAAATACCTACCTATACCGCATTTTTTATTAAATAAGTTTTATGCTCTTACCGGTTGATTCTGAATGAGATCCAGGTATAGGTTTACTTTATTCTTCAACTCAGACCTCTTGGTAATAAAATCTAGAAATCCTTTTTCTTTTAGAAACTCTGAAGTTTGGAAGTCTTTTGGGAGATCCTTTCCGGTGGTATCCTTTACTACGCGAGGTCCCGCAAAGCCTATTAAGGCTCCCGGCTCAGAGATGTTGATATCTCCTAACATTGCAAAAGAAGCCGTGGTTCCTCCAGTAGTTGGGTCCGTAGCCAAAGAGATATAAGGTATTCTGGCATCTGCAAGTTGGGCTAATTTAACCGATGTTTTTGCAAGCTGCATTAAAGAGAGTGCAGCTTCCTGCATTCTTGCCCCGCCAGATTTAGAAATAATCATAAAAGGTATTCTATTCTGTAAGGAATAATCTGCTGCGCGGGCGATTTTTTCGCCAACTACAGAACCCATACTTCCACCAATGAATTTAAAATCCATACATGCAATCACCAGGTCTTTTCCTTTAGATTTACCTACTGCACAACGAACCGCATCTTTTAATCCGGTTTTATCCTGTGCCGCTTTCAGTCTATCGGTATATTTCTTAGTGTCTTCAAAGTTCAATGGATCTTTAGAGGTCATACCTTTATCAAGTTCCTTGAACTTGTTATCGTCAAAAAGAATCTTGAAATATTCATTGCTGCCTATTCTAACGTGATAACCATCTTCTGGACTCACATAAAAATTACTTTCCAGCTGTTCGGCATCAACTATTTTTCCGGTAGGGGATTTATACCATAAACCCTTTGGAACATCTTTTTTCTCTTCTGTAGGTGTCTGTATTCCTTTTTGTGTTCTTTTAAACCAAGCCATTTACTTCCAATTTTTATCTTTCGATGATCAACTTTATGGCAATAAAAAACAGTCTTTCCAGAGGAAAGACTGTTTTATTATTATAATGTATTAACGTTATTTAAGTCTTCAAATGCCTTTTTCAACCTGGCTTTGAAGGTTAATTCTCCTTCACGAACCCATTTTCTTGGATCATAATATTTTTTGTTTGGAACATCGTCCCCTTCAGGGTTTCCTATTTGAGCAGCTAGGAAATCCTTGTTCTTGGCCATATAATCTCGAACACCTTCCATATAAGCATATTGAAGGTCTGTGTCGATATTCATTTTTATAACTCCGTATCCAATTGCTTCACGAATTTCTTCAACTGTAGAACCGCTTCCTCCGTGAAATACGAAATCTATATGATTTTTTTCCACGTTATATTTCTCGGTTATGTATTCCTGAGAATCTTTCAGAATCGTTGGAGTTAGTTTTACGTTTCCAGGCTTGTAAACCCCGTGAACGTTACCAAATGCAGCCGCAATGGTAAATTGGTCGCTCACCTTACTAAGTTCTTCATAAGCATAAGCTACTTCTTCTGGCTGCGTATATAATTTTGAAGAATCAACATCTGTATTATCGACTCCGTCTTCTTCACCTCCGGTTATACCCAGTTCGATCTCCAGGGTCATCCCCATTTTAGACATACGCTCAAGGTATTTCTTGCAGATTTCCATATTCTCTTCCAATGGTTCTTCTGAAAGATCGATCATGTGTGAACTATATAGTGGCTTTCCAAATTGCTCGTAATGCTTTTCACTCGCATCTAATAATCCGTCGATCCAAGGTAATAATTTCTTAGCACAGTGGTCTGTATGCATAATTACCGGTACTCCGTATAATTTAGCCATTTCATGCACGTGCTTGGCACCGGCAACGCCTCCTGCAATAGCAGCCTTTTCATTTTCATTGGAAAGACCTTTTCCTGCATTAAACTGCGCTCCACCATTAGAAAATTGAATGATAACCGGAGAATTCAATTCTGCAGCTGTTTCCAACACGGCATTCACGCTGCTTGAACCTATTACGTTCACTGCAGGAAGAGCAAATCCCTTTTCCTTCGCATAATTAAATATTTCCTGAACTTCTTTTCCTGTGGCAACGCCTGGTTTAATATTGTGACTCATAACTTTTGTTAATTAGGCTTACAAAAATAAGAAAATAAACTGGCTTAAAAAGGATAATTGATTCCTACATTAAATACGGCATTGGAGAAATTGTAGTCCCTGAACCAACGATTTCCTTTAGGCTGGGCCGGATCATGGGTTTTGAAGCCAATATCAAACCGCAGAACAAAAAAGTTAAAATCATATCTTATTCCGAAACCGCTGCCTACCGCCAATTCTTTTAGATCCTTGAGGCCTTCGAAAACAAAGGCATCATTGGTGTTTACATCTAATACATTCCAGATGTTTCCTACATCAACGAATAGTGCTCCTTTAAATTCGTCAATGATACCAAAGCGATATTCAGCATTAAATGCTAGTTTTAAATTAGCTTCGTTAAATTCCAAAAGACTCCCACTGCTTCCCGGGCCAAGATCATATGCCTGCCAGGCTCTGTTGTCGTTAGGGCCACCGGCGAAAAAGGTTTTGGTGATTGGGATGCTATTAGAATTTCCATAAGGAATGGCAATCCCTCCAAAGGCTCTGGCCGCGATAATCTGGTCTGGCCCGATATCCCAGTGTTTAATGAAGTCGATTTCAGTTTTAGCATATTGAGAATAAGCTACTCCTATGACCTTGTCATTACCCTGGTCATTTTGCTCATAATTAAAAACGCCAGATAATAGGGAAAGAACATTTCCAGCAGTTTCAATTTTAAACCTGAACCTTGAGAATTCCTTATCGTATAAGCTTTCCCGGGTGTTCCAGAGATAGGTGTAGTTAGTGGCAAATATGAGGTTGTTCTCTGTCAACCTTAATTTTCTCTCAGATATATCAAGAACATTGAAAAAATTCTCTTCATTGAGACCTGTGTTTGGGAAATTATCGGAAATCACATAATCTATGAATTGGTCTGCCTCATCTGGGATTCCCAGTACAGGATCTTCAGTGGGATTTGAAAACTCAAAATTACTGTCCTGAGCTATATTGTTAAGTTCTTCAAATGAATTTCTATATACATTAAAATAGTTCTCTGTATTCAGGTTTCTAACATATTGAATATTTAGAAAATCAAGGCTGTTTGAGAGTCTCTTGGAAGGTTTCCAGGCATAATTTAAGATTCCTGAAAAGGTTTGTTTATCCAGACCAATATTTCGCTGAGTACTAAAGCCTAAACTCATATTGGTAAAGGGAGACATATATTTCGGAATTATCTTTTCTGTGTTTATTGGTAGAAAAATTCTTGGCAAACTTAATTTCATGTCTGCACCAACTTCGGTTATATCAAAAAATCGATTTTCATCCCTGCTAGCTGCTGCATCAGTGGAAGAAGCGATACTTCCCCTCCCAGAGAACTCCAGGTTTTCCAGCCCTCCAAAAATATTTCTTATAAGAAAAGATCCACCAAAACCAATTCCAAACTTCTGAATGTTGCTTTGAGAAATGTCAAAATCAAAACCTAGGGAATATTTAGGAAGTGGGGTTAGAAAAATATTCGTTACCAGATCTGTTTTAGTAGTGTCTTCTGCATCCAGGGTGTACTGAATATCCGGATATTTAAAAACTCTTAATGAATTCAGCCTATTATAGGTACGGGTCCTATCGGTATCTTTATAAATGCTTCCGGGCTTTATAAAGATAGCATCGCTTATTGCTTCCGGCTTGTAGCGATTCTCTATAAAGCTATATAGGGTATAGCCTTTATGTTGAGCGCTGTCTGCTATGGGCATGTTTCTTTGGGAGTACGCATAATCTGTAAAGATATTGACCTTGCTTATTCTGTGAATTTTGAAGGGAACCCTGGAAATACTGTCTCCCACGTTGTTTCTTTGATTTTTAATGATCAATGTCGTATTTACCTTATGATTGGTATTCACTGTATCGGCATCAAAACTTATATATTCCTGGTCGAAATTATATACTCCGTTATTCCTGAAAAGCTGAGCTAAGCGGTCACGTTCCTCATTAAAATCTAGCGTATTATACTGTATGCCAGATTTTATTTCGCTTTCAGATTTATTCAATTCGTAAAGGGAATCTAAAGCTTTGGAGGCGATCTCTGTTTTTATAGAATCTACTATATATGGCTGGTGTGGAGTAACGTAGTATTCGACTTTTGCGCGTTTTTCCTTATCTTCAAGTGGGATAATTTTATAGTCTGTTTCTACATTAAACCACCCATTGTTCCAATACCATGATTGTAATCTATTCTCAGACTTTTTTGTTTCCTTGGAATTAACAAGGACCGGGGCTTCACCAGTTCGCTTGATCCATTGATTAAATTCTACTCTTGAATTTAAAAATTTTTCAAACTGCTTTTTAGAAAGAATATTGACTAGCTTGTTTTTTTTTCTTTCGTTTTGCAGATATTTTACGCTTAAGATGCTGTCTATGTTCGGGCGTGCAAGATTATAAACATGCAGGCGTAATGGAAATCCAAGGATCCTGGTATTTGGTTCCTGGTATAGGCGGCTATAAATCCTGGGGTCCTTCACTTTCTCTCCATTGCTGAAAATCTCATTTTTCACCAATAGATTTTGATCTGGTTCAAGTCTTTTTACGGCGTTACAGCTAATTATTAAGACAAGGGTTAGAAAAAATAATAATATTTTTGCGAAAAGCCGTTTCAAACAGTAGCGTTTATAGGCTCAAAAATACATTTTTTTCATGCTTAGCAAAAGCCAGATCAAGTTAATAAAAAGTCTTTCTCAAAAAAAGTTTAGAAATACTCATGGTTTCTTTGTGGTAGAGGGGATCAAAGGGATTAGGGAGTTCTTAAATTCTGATTTTGAATTAGTTTCTATATATTCTACCGGTGAAAGATTTGAAGTACAGGAAGGTCTTTTTAACCTGATCGATGAGAGGGAGCTTAAAAAAATAAGTTCTTTAAAAACTCCTCAAAAAGCTCTTGCTGTTTTTAAAATTCCAGAAAACAAACAATTAGATCTTGAAGGATTGATAGTTGCTCTGGATGGTGTACGTGATCCCGGAAATCTGGGTACTATTATCAGGTTATGTGACTGGTTTGGCATAGAAACTTTAATCTGTTCGAACGATACGGTAGATTGTTATAATCCCAAAGTTGTCCAGGCGAGTATGGGTTCCCTTACCCGTGTTAATATTAAATATTTGGATTTGGAGGAGTTCTTATCGGGCCAAACTCAGGTTCCGGTTCTTGGAACTATGCTAGAGGGGAGGGATGTTTATAGTTCAAGTTTACCAAATCGGGCTATTGTAGTTTTAGGAAATGAGGCAAATGGGATTTCGAAAGAGATAGGTTTGTTACTAGACGATAAAATTACCATTCCGCAATTTGGAAAAGTCCAGGAAACTGAAAGCTTAAACGTTGCAACGGCAACGGCTATTGTTTTAAGTGAGTTCAGAAGAAATTCTACTATTGAAAAGTGAAATTGATGAAGATAGCCCTTGAAGACATTTTATCTACATTCCCCGTATAAAGACTATTTGGGTTCGCGTCTCTTACTAGTTCATCATTAATTGCGAAAACTCCCCGTATCGAAGGAGAAAGCTTGAAGTAGTATAAATAAAGATCAAGACCGAAACCAATTTCATAGTAATAAGAGTTTGTGGTCATTCTAAATTGGCCTGCGCTGTTATCGTCTGGATTATTCTCATTACTACTCAAATTTATAGATGTAGAAACACCACCAACCACAAATGGTCTAAAGTTATTCAATCTGTTAGCGTTAAATTTTACCAGAAGTGGAATATGTACGTAAGTCGAGCTTATCTCTCTATAGGTGTCAGAATCAGCCCTTAGAGCCTGGAAACCTCTGGTGTTAAAATTGACTCCAGGTTCAAGGCGTAGATCGAAATTATTATTTAGTTTTAAATTCCCCACCAATCCAACATTGAAGCCAGTACGTGTCTCCACGGTAAAATCCTGTCCGGTCACCGGACTCGGATTGTAATTTTTATAGTCGAAGTTAAAATCATAGCTGTTTAGCCCAAGAAAATATCCCCAGGACCAACGCTGCTGATCAAAATTTTGTTGATTTAAGACCCTCTCACCTGAAAAAATTTGAGCCTGGGCTGTATTTATACAAAGAGATAATAGGGCAAATACGAGAAATTTCTTCATATTACTACTTTGAGGCAGTATATATCGTTGATACGCCAAATGTTTGTGGTAAATCTACTACATCTATAAACCCGATTTTATTCAAAATATTGTTGAAGGTTTTTCCATAGGGGAAATTTGCTGCGCTCTCACTTAAATATGAATATGCATCCTTATCCTTTGAAAACATTTTTCCAATTGCGGGTAAAATAAAATTTGAGTATAGACGGTAGCCTTGCTTGTAGGGAAATTTTGTAGGCACCGAGGTTTCCAATACTACGAAAATACCTCCGGGTTTCAAAACACGATATATTTCTGCGAGACCTTTTTCGAGGTTTTCGAAATTTCTCACTCCGAATGCGACAGTGATCGCATCAAATGAATTTGCTTCAAAAGGAAGATTTTCAGAGTCTCCCTGTACCATTTCAATGCGAGAATCCAGGTTCTTTTTTGCAATCTTTTTTCTACCAACACTTAACATTCCTTCTGAAAGATCCAGGCCAACGATACGGGTTGCGCCAGTATTTACCATTTGGATAGCCAAATCGCCGGTCCCGGTTGCGATGTCCAGAATACTTTTGGGATTGGTAGCCTCTACTGTAGCAACTACTTTTTTTCTCCATTTTACATCAGTACCCAAAGAGATCACACGGTTGAGACCATCATAATTGTCTGAAATATTATCAAACATTTGCTCAACCTGTTCCTTTTTTGTGAGTTTGGAATCCTTATACGGGTTTACCTTCTTACTCATAGTGAAAATTTGGTTCAAAGATAACCGATATGCTTAAAAATCATTGACATTCAATAAATATTTATCTTTGCTTTACTGATTTTTCATTTCTGTAAAATAACTTAACTTTGCTCTCTCAATTTGAAGCTTATATATGAAAATAATTATCGCCGGTGCAGGTGAAGTAGGATTTCATTTAGCTAAATTACTTTCCTTCGAATCTCAGGATATCACGCTAATTGACCCAAATAGAGATAATCTGGCATATGCAGATACTCACTTGGACATAAGAACTATTAAGGGTGATGCCAGTTCTATAAAAATTCTAAAAGAAGCTCAGGTAAAATATACCGATATGGTAATAAGTGTAACTTCAAGTGAGGCTACAAATATTACCGTTTGTGTTCTGGCCAAGCAATTAGGCGCAAAAAGGACAATTGCGAGAATTTCCAATACAGAATTTCTTGAAAATCAGGGAGAACTCGGCTTTACACGGTTTGGTATAGATGAGCTGATTTCACCCGAGGCCCTAGCTTCAAGGGAGATCGAATTGTTGCTAAATCAGTCAGCGTTTAATGATAGTTATGAATTCGAAGAAGGAGCTCTAACAATGATAGGAGTTAGTCTATCCAGGACGGCGACATTTGTTGGGAAAACCGTCAAGGAAGCGGCTAAAATATTTCCGGAGCTTAATTTTGTTCCAATTGCTATTCAGCGTTTTGGGACCCAATATACCTTGATCCCTAGAGGAGATACCCAATTTAAAGATGGGGATCAGGTTTACTTTGTGACCTTGAAGAATGGAGTAGAAGAACTTTATAAGCTCACCGGTAAGATAAAACAGGATATTAAAAATGTAATGATCCTGGGTGGAAGTAAGATTGGGAGAAAAACTGCAAAAGACCTTTGCAGAAATAACTTTAATGTCAAGCTGGTTGAGAAAGACCGTGAAAAAGCTTATGAATTAGCCGATGAGTTGCCGGAAACCCTTATCATAAATGGCGATGGACGTAATGTTGAGCTGCTTGAGGAGGAGAATATTCATGATATGGATGCTTTCATTGCGGTGACAGGGAACTCCGAAACAAATATCATGTCCTGCCTTGTTGCTAAATCTAAAAGCGTTAAGAAGACCATTTCGCTGGTGGAGAATATGGATTATTTTCAGTTAAGCCATTCTATAGGAATTGACACTCTTATAAATAAAAAATTGCTTGCCGCTAATAATATTTTCCGTTATGTAAGAAAAGGCGAGGTTGTAGCAATGACCAAGCTGAATAATATGAATGCTGAATTACTGGAATTTATTGTAAAACCAAAATCCCAGGTAAGCAATAAAAAAATTAAAGATCTGGATTTTCCAAGATCGGCGATCATAGGTGGGATTATAAGAAATGGCAAGGGATTGATTGCTCTAGGAGATTTCCTCATAAAGCCGGGAGACAGGATAGTTGTGTGTTGTTTGCCTCGATCTATCAATAAAGTAGAAAAACTTTTTCTCTAATGCCCAAACTGAATTATCAAATAATTCTGCACGTAATGGGCTTGCTGTTGCTTTGCAACGGAGGCTTTATGCTACTTGCAACATTAGTAAGTTGGTTTTATCAGGATGGGGTAACCCTTGAAATATCAACCGCAGCACTAATTACCCTATTTATTGGTACCCTTTTCATGTTCACAACTCGTGGACATAGTAAAGAACTAAAGTCGAGAGAAGGCTATATTATTGTGACTTTTGGCTGGATCTTCATGGCCTTGAGCGGGACTCTGCCTTATGTTATTAGTGAGTCCATTCCTGGTTTTACAAATGCTTTTTTTGAAACTATGTCTGGATATACCACAACGGGTGCATCCATTTTAAATGATATTGAATCTATTCCAAAAGGAATATTATTCTGGAGAAGTCTTACCCATTGGATAGGTGGGATGGGAATCATAGTACTTGCAATAGCCATCCTACCATTACTGGGAATAGGAGGAATGCAATTGTTCTCGGCGGAATCACCCGGGCCAAGTGCAGATAAGTTGAAACCGAGAATCAGGGATACAGCCAAAAGGCTTTGGCTAATATATGTGTCTTATACTCTTGCCGAAACGATTTTGCTTTGGGCTGCCGGAATGACTTTTTTCGATGCTATAAATCATGCCTTTAGTACCTTGTCAACTGGTGGATTCTCAACCAAAAATGCCAGTTTAGCTTACTGGAATGATAATCCCATAATCCAATATATCGTCATCATCTTTATGCTATTGGCGGGAAGTAACTTTGTTCTGAGTTATTTCGCTTTCAAAGGTAAGATAAGTAAGGTCCTTCATGATGATGAGTTTAAATGGTATATCATTTTTATCGCTGGATTTACAGCGATTTCTTCCCTAATAGTTTATTTACAGGCAGACGTAAGTATTTCTTCTATAGATCATCCAATGGTTTGGGGAGAGGGAGAGAGCGCTTTTAGGCATTCTTTATTTCAGGTGCTAACCGTAATAACCACTACTGGATTTGTTTCTGCCGATTATACGATGTGGACTCCATTCTTAACCATTCTGTATTTCGGGCTTTTTTTTCTAGGTGGTTCTGCAGGATCAACTGCAGGTGGTGTTAAGGTAATGCGTCATATCATCATGATCAAAAATGGTATTATAGAATTTAAAAGAACCCTTCATCCCAATGCGATCCTGCCGGTTAGATTTAATGGAAAATCTATAAGTAAAGAGATCGTATTTAATATTCTGGGATTTTTCATTCTTTATATGCTTTCTTTTATAATTGGAGCAGTTGTGTTAGCGTCTCTTGGACTTGATTTTGAAACTGCCATTGGTGGCGCTGCTTCGTCATTGGGAAATATAGGTCCTGCATTTGGTGGGTTAAGCCCGGTAAATAATTTTGATATGCTTCCAGATTTTGGGAAATGGTGGACAACATTTTTGATGCTAATAGGAAGACTTGAACTCTTTACGGTATTAATAATACTAACTCCTTTCTTCTGGAGAAACAGATAAATAAAAAAACCGGCTCACCACCGGTTTTTTTTATTTCCTTCTTTATGAGAATCCTATTTAAGAAAGCGCTTTTTTAATTCTCTTCATTGCTTCTGTGATCTGGTCTTCGCTTGCGGCGTATGAAATTCTTATACATTCAGGATTTCCGAACGCATCTCCTGTTACGGTTGCTACGTTTGCTTCTTCTAATAAGAATAAACTAAAATCTGTTGCATTTAAAATTTCATGACCTTTGATAGTTTTTCCAAAGAAGGAAGAAACATTAGGGAACACATAAAATGCGCCTTCGGGCTCTGTGGTTACAAAGCCTTCTATCTCATTCATAAGATCAATGATCAACTTTCTTCTGTTCTTGAAGGTGTCTATCATATGACTAATCTTGCTAACCGGTGCTTCCAGCGCCGTTATTACTGCTCTTTGTGCTATACAATTAGCACCACTGGTAATTTGACCCTGCATTTTATTGCAGGCTCTGGCGATATAAGTTGGAGCGCCAATATATCCAATTCTCCAGCCGGTCATGGCAAAAGCCTTAGAGACACCATTTACAGTCACGGTACGGTCATACATATCTTCAAATTCGGCCATGGAGGCATGATCTCCTACAAAATTTATATGTTCATATATTTCGTCACTTACAATAATTATATCGGGATATTTTTTTAGAACATCTGCTAGTGCTCTAAGCTCCTTTTTGCTGTAGACCATTCCGCTTGGATTACAAGGAGAACTGTACCAGATCATTTTGGTCTTAGGAGTAATTGCCGCTTCTAGTTGTTCTGGAGTGATCTTAAAATCTGTTTCTACAGAGGTAGGAACTTCTACAGGAACACCTTCAGCAAGCTTTACGATTTCTGCGTAACTAACCCAGTATGGGCAGGGAAGAAGTACTTCATCACCGGGGTTTAAAACTACCATGGCAACATTAGCCAAAGATTGCTTGGCGCCTGTAGAAACTACTATCTGAGATCTATCATAGGTAAGATTGTTGTCTCTTTTAAATTTATTGATGATAGCATCTTTTAATTCTACGTAGCCGTCCACCGGAGTATAAGAATTATAATTTTCATTAATAGCAGTAATCGCTGCTTCTTTAATAAAGTCTGGAGTATTAAAATCGGGCTCACCCAGACTAAGGCCAATAATATCTTTTCCTTCTGCTTTTAATTCACGCGCCTTCGCTGCCATAGCGAGCGTTTGAGAAGTTGCCATTGAGTTAATGCGATTCGATAATTTTTCCTGCATAGTGTAATTTTTTTATTGTCTTAGGCTACTGATTTTAGTCGCGTGTCCTTAAATTTAAAAGGAGACAGCCTCAAAGTTAAAATTTTATAATTTCTGCTGTTCAGAATTGTTGGAAAATTAGCAATAAAAAATAACTACTTTTGCACAAAATATTAAGCTTTGGAATTAATTAGAAAATACTTTCCCGATTTATCTGATGATCAAATTTCGAAATTTGAGAAACTAGAGGAACTTTATAAAGACTGGAACCTGAAAATTAATGTTGTTTCAAGAAAGGATATCGATGAAATTTATTTGAGACACGTCCTGCATTCTCTAGGGATCGCAAAAATTCAGGAATTTAGACCAGGTTCGAAGGTTTTAGATGTTGGAACCGGTGGGGGATTTCCAGGCATTCCATTGGCTATCTTGTTTCCTGAAACTACTTTCCATCTTGTAGATTCTATAGGAAAGAAGATAAAAGTTGTTGAAGAGGTAAGCGAAGGTCTGGGGCTGGAAAATATAAAAACCTTCAATCAGAGAGTCGAGGAACTTTCAGGGAACTATGATTTTATTGTTAGCAGAGCAGTCGCGATAATGCCAACCTTTGTAAGATGGGTGAAAGGTAAAATAGCTAAAGATAGCCAGCATGAAAGAAGGAACGGGATTTTGTATTTAAAAGGTGGAGATCTGTCTGAAGAGCTCAAAGAATACCGCACCGCAGAGATCTTTGAGCTTTCTAATTTCTTTAAAGAAGATTTCTTTGATACAAAAAAGGTAGTTTATCTTCCAATGAAATACAGAGGTTGATCTATCTCGTAATAATCACCTTTTTTGAATAGATTCTCTCCCCAGAATATACTTTGAAAATGTATACCGCAGAACTTAGGTTCTGGTCGATGTTTAATAAAACTAGTTGTTCGGTAGGTATTTCCTTGAAGGTTTTGATTTTTTGTCCTGACAGACTGTAAAGTTCCACAAAATCAACCTGCATCAGGTCTGGATTTACTAGCGAAATTTCATCTGTTTTTTTCAGGTATTGCAATTCAAGTAAAGAATCCTCCAGGTTAAATTCAGGTGCTTCTTTTTCCGGCTCCTGCGCACGGGGCTTTCTGAAAACTATTTCATAACGATCATCAAAATATCCGGTTTCTTCGGTCTGTGTAGTAAAATCTTCTTTAGTGAGATTGAAATATTCCTCAGTGGAAAGATCTTTTAAATAAATATTGAAACCAGGATAGATGTTCTCAAGCTCATCAATTTTTATGGTATATTCTCCAGATTCGGCTATTTTGATTCCTAATTTTAAAACCTGATCAAGATTAAAATTTGGAACTGCCTGTATTACAAATTCTGTTTCGTCAATAATCCAATACATATCTTCCACATTGTTTTCAATGAGGGGAGCGTCGTATCCAAGGTCAAATCCATCAGTCGTGTTAGCATCTGCCGTAGCCAAAATCTGCCTGTGGTAACCTTTAGGGGACTCAAACTTTAGTCTGATCTTGTACCTGCTATCTTTTTTATAGGTTTGCTGTTCCTTTCTTTTTTTGGTATCTGGTTTTTCCTGAGCATGAAAATATGAGTCTCCACTTGCTTCCGGAACGAATGCCCGGTATTCATTTTTATAAGTTATCGTAAGAGGATTATTTACTCCCAAGGTATTGATAAAGAAAGCCTGTCCTACAGGAATAAATTGTCCCGGGGGATCTTTCTCACTGGTTTCATTATTATTATTAATTCGTGAATCTATAGAAGTTGCAGATGCGATACCGCCAGATTTATTGTACACTGCATATCCACCTACATATTCTTCCAGGTAGTGAGTATCTTCTTTTCCAAAATGATCCCAGAAATAAAGAGCGCCATTAAAACCATTAAGGTTGTCGTTAATAAACTTTAGAGCATCTATTGCTGAGGGATATGGATTTCCCGTTAATAAATTCTGGTCTGGAGCTACGGTAACACTAATATTTCCGTTATTAGGCTTTCCTCTGAATGTATAATTCTGTCTTGTACTGATGGGTACATAGCCAGTGGTTCCTTTCATGGTATAGCCAATTCCCGGCGGTAGTTTTTCAGTATGGTCAAACTGATGCCAGGAAAAATAATCATCTGCGTCACCATTGAAATTATCTTCAGGGTCTCCAAAGTTATAAAGCCAGTAGGAACTAATCCTTTTATTGCCCGTATAATTGCCATCTGCCCAATGGAATTGACCATTAAAGCTTATTTCTTTAGGATTTTCAGGATCTGTACCATCTAGCAGCACATTACCAAGAATGAATCCGTTGTTATTAGCCAGATTTATTTCGGAAACAGGAGAGGACCAATAGTTATAATTAAAACTATTAGCAGTTCCCTGTTGATCTATGTCTATGTAGCCCGAGCTATTTTCTTCAAGGATACTACCTTCAGTTTGAACCAGCTGTGAACTCCCTTCGAGATTGATCACCCCATTAAGAGCTAAATATTTCGAAACGGTAAGTCCCTGGCCAGTTTCGGTATTTATGTCACCCTCCATTTCCAATTCATTTACTTCAGAAAATAGACCGAGTAAATAAATATTCTGGGCGCCAGAGGTAATATTGTGGCGAATCTTGGCAATATTCCAGTTTATAGGAAGGTTGTTAATTCCAATATCATTAGGGTGACTCCACCAGTTTTCATTTTCATTCCCGATATTGATATCCCATGTACTACGGTCTCTCCAGTTTCCATTTTTTTCAGAAATATAAGGTAGGGGAGCAGTAGTAATTTGATTGGTGGTAATATTTCTCAATATCCCATTAACCTTGGTACTGGAAATATCTGGTGTTAACCCAGCGTTTATTTCATTCGTTTGTAATTGGTAATACCCAATCAGGTTAGACCATGATAGATTATTTGGTGCATCTAATGGAATTACATGCCCTCTGGCCTTACCATTGTTATTATCTATTTCCTGATTCATTAAAAATCTCAACTGGGTTTCGTTTAAAGCAGTATTCCAGATTCTTAATTCTTCCATCCAGCCATCAAAATAATTCTTAGGATTTGAAGGTGTGATAGAATCGTAGATTGCTCCAAGAATGAACGGTGAGCCTGTTGTTAAAGGATTTGAACTACCGCTTACATTACCTACATCCAAACCGTCTACGTAAAGCCTGGCAGAATTATTTTGAAATACTACCGCCAGGTGATACCATCTGGAAGTATTAATTTTACTGGAAGTCGTCGCCACCTTACTACCCCATCTGAAAGTAGGGGCACCATTATTAATAATAAGGTCATAACCTGCAGATGGATTCGATTTATCTTTCTTGGAAAGAATGGTTTTTATTCCTGTGGTAGATTCAGGTTTAATCCAAATTTCCATTGTAAAGGATCCAGAGGCAAATCCATAATTGTCGCCCATTAGAACGTGATCATCTACGCCGTCGAAATCAAGGGTAGTGCAATTGCCGTTAAATTCTATAATTACCGAATCGGTTTTAGAACAGTTGCCTAAATCATCTGAAATCGTCCATAGTAGGGTATATGTACCTGCATTGCCTGAAAATCCAGAGCTAGGATCTGTAGGGTCAATAATAGATCCACCACTGGGCGAATTTGCAGTGTCTATAGTCCATAATCCATTACCTTCAGCCGGGCTGTTTGCACTAAGAGTAGTATCAAAGACTCCACATCCCAGTAGTTGGTCGATTCCGGCATCTGGTTCAGTGAGTTCAGCAGGTTCTATAATAGTAACCGATTGTATTTCCTGGCAGCCGTTGGCATCGGTCACCGTAACAGTATAGGTCCCTGCGGTAAGATTGGTTGCGGTAGCAGTAGTTTGTTCATTAGGATCATTCCATAGATATTCGTAATCATTGCCAGAAAAAGGAGTACCTCCGGAAGCGGCAGCTGTTGCGGTCCCTAAGTCTCCAAAACACTCAGGATCGGTCTTTGTTGTATTTAAGGTAATTACAGTATCGGGTTCTGAAATTGTAACAGAAGTTGAATTTCTATTTCCTCTTGAATCCTCGATATAAACTGTATAAGTACCCGCTAAAAGATTATTGAATGTATTAGAACTGGAGTACACATCGTTTACACCTGTAATGTTAAATCTATAAGGAGCAAAACCACCGGTTCCTTTAGCATTGATTATTCCCGTGGCTTCCCCTTTGCACAATATATCTGTAGGCGTTGCTTCTACAAATACCGGAGTTGGCACTGTTACTGGCTCATTTATCGAATAACAAAATCCCTTATTATTGCTAAAACAATCTTTCTTAGATACATTGGTATAGGTGATATAAAAACCTTCTATTTCTAAAGCATCATTACATTTATACTCTATTGGATCCTTGGTTAGCCTAATGAAATCACCAACTTTGTTAATTTTACCCTGGTTTTCTGATTCGGGTACTTCATCGATTTCATCTTCATCTTTACATCCTGTGTCTGACTGAGTTTCAAAAAAATCTGTAATCCCATTAGTGGTTTTAAAAGTAACTTCTGTATAAGGATTATACATATTCACGCTTTTAGAAACAGGCAGAAATAGATATTTATTAATTGAAGAATTACATAATTCGCTATCACTCAATTCTACACCATTTTTATGGCCTATATAAATCGCACTAATATCAAACTGTGCATTTTGTGCCTGTCCGCATGGTTCATGGCATAGACCTACATATTGCTGGTAGGTAAGAGTAAGGGTTTGAAAAACATTACCCGAATCATCTCTATCTGTAATCGTTAGGGTAATGGATTTATTGCCTGGTGAAGAATAATTCACGGAGTGTTCTCCAGGTCCGGTTCTAACCGGCCCGCCATCAGAGAAGTCCCAGGTGTATTCATAATTCCCATATCCGCCAAGGGCAGTTAAATTAGCTGTTCTGTAAAAGGCTGTTCTTATTTGATCTTCTTCTATACTGTCTCCTTCACATTGTGTTGCAGATTCTATTTCAGCAGATAAAGCATCGCGTACTGTAATTGAAAAAACTTCAGATACACAACCTTTTGAATCTATTACGGTAACCTCATAAGTACCGGCAGCAAGATTATTAGCAGTTTTAGTGGTCTTTATTATCGCATTGTTCCCAGCGGCTCGCCATTCATAAGTGTAACCTGGAGTTCCTCCGGTTGGATTTGCAGTTGCAGAGCCCGTTGAACTTCCGTGCGAGGTGGTTGGATTGGATGTTGCTGAGACAATTAATGGGGCGGCAGGTTGTGCAATAATTACCTCATCATCCAGTAGTCTTGAACATCCTGGGTAATCTGCATCCCTTATAAAGACTGAATATGTGCCTGCGATCAGACCTGTAAATTCAGATCCGGTTTGCCAATTAATATCATCCAGAGAATATTCATAATTATTATGACCTCCTAAAATATTTGAAAGGTTTATTTTACCAGTTGAGTCCCCATGGCAGTTGATATTTGTTGTTGTAATTAAAGCATTCAATTCTTCTGGCTCAGTAACTTCAATGAAGTCCTGAAGTGAACAACCATTATCATCTACTATAAAAATAGTGTACTCACCGGCGGGTAAACCAGTAAATGCAGAAGAACTTTGAAAATTCGTATTATCCAGAGAATATAAATAAGGTGTAGTTCCACCGGTTACGGTCCCAACAGTTATACTTCCATCACTACTTCCGTTACAGGTTACTGCAGAGCTTGAAGTCCCTGAAATATTAAGCACATCGGGTTGAGCGATGGTAACGTCCTCAGTATCCTCACAACCTTTATCATCCCGAACGGTGATAGTATAATTTCCGGCAGAAAGTCCGTTAAAGGTTTTCGAGCTTTGAAAATTGGTTCCGTTAATACTGTATTCAAAGGTGGAATTTCCTCCTGTGACATCCCCTGCGGTTGCGGTTCCATC
>JBFIMP010000009.1:0-23518 GCA_041611635.1 Christiangramia sp. | reverse complement strand
GCTAGGTGCCTTCGGAAAACGATCTAACCTTGATAAAAAATTAGATCGAGATTTCTTCAAAAAACAGTCTGGCTGGCTGGCGGTGAAGGCGCATTATAAAGATTCTGAACATCCAGAAGATCTTGTTTCACTGCATAACTTCAATGGAGGTTACTGCGGATTATCCCGCACCGAAATGAACACGGTAAATGTTTGTTACCTGGCCAACTACACTAGTTTTAAAAAGCATAAAAATACCGAGACCTTTAAAAATTCGGTTATGATGAAAAATCCAAGATTGAAGGATTTTTTTCAAAGATCTGAACCTGTTTTTCAGAAAGAACTCAGTATAGCCCAGGTAAACTTTGATAGAAAATCCTTGATAGAAGATCATATTATAATGATTGGGGATGCCGCTGGTCTAATTCATCCTCTTTGTGGAAATGGGATGGCCATGGCTATACACAGTGCAAAATTGGCCGTAGAATGTCTCGTAGATTATTGTAGCGGTAAGGTAGGTGACAGGAGTAGTATGGAAAAATCATACAGGAATAAATGGCAGAATAATTTCAATAACCGTATTAGATCTGGTAGAATACTGCAAAAGGTCCTGCTTAATGAAACTTTATCTGAACTTTCTCAAAAAATTATAGCTAAATTCCCCGGTATCATGCCCCAAATAATAAAGAGTACTCACGGAAAGCCTTTTTATGTTTAAGATCGATACCTCGAAACGCACAGACAAAAATGAGATCATGGACGATTTCGATCTTCAAGGTGAAGAATTGGTAAAGACGCTTCATGATCTTGATAATATTAATGCATGGTTAGGAGGAAATAAGATCACTATAAACGGGATAAGAAAATTACTGGAAGGAGCTCCTGAGGGAAGTACTATCAGGATTGCAGATATAGGATGTGGTAACGGGGCCATGCTGAGGAAACTTGCAGAGTGGGGAAAAAGGAATAAATATAATTTCGAATTGACCGGGATAGATGCAAATGCACACGCCATTGAAATAGGCAAGGATCTTTCACATGATTACCCCGAATTAGGTCTCAAGGTTCTCAATATCTTCAGTGAGGACTTTAAAGCAATGGAATTTGATATCATTCTATGCACGCTTACATTGCATCATTTTAAAGACGAGCAGATCATAGCTCTTGTTCGTCAGCTTTACGATCAGTCTATTTTAGGAGTTGTGATCAATGATCTTCATCGAAGTTCTGCCGCTTATATTTTATTTAAGGCATTTTGCGCGGTATTCGTAAATAATGAGATCGCAAGAAAAGACGGTTTAATTTCGATCCTTAGAGGTTTTAAAAATGAAGATCTGGTAAAATATAAGGCTCAACTTCCCGGAGAAAAACATTTCATCAACTGGAAATGGGCCTTCAGATATCAATGGATCATAGAAAAAGAAAAGGATAACTTATGAGTGTAAAAATTGTCAGGGCCCAAAAAGAATTACCGCAATATTCCAGGAAAACCAAAGATATTCTGCCTTTTGTAGAGGAGTGGCTTTCGGGACAGGAGGAACGTTTCCGCAGAAAGATCTTGAAGATCTTTGAAAGTGCCGGGGTAGATAAAAGATATTCTATAATGTCGCCTGAAGAAGTTTTTACCGCGACTTCCTTTGAGGAAAAAAATGACATTTATTTACGTGAAATAAAAAAATTAGGTAGCAATGTATTGAAGAAAGCCCTTGAAAATTCAGACTGGAGGCCTGAATCATTGGATTATATTATTACTGTGAGTTGCACTGGAATCATGATCCCGTCCCTGGATGCATACCTTATCAATGAGCTGAAACTTAAAAATGATATTACCCGCCTTCCCGTAACCGAAATGGGTTGTGCCGCCGGAATTTCAGGGATGATCTATGCCTATAATTTTTTAAAGGCAAATCCGGGAAAAAGAGCGGCGGTGATCGCCGTGGAAAGTCCTTCAGCGACCTTTCAATTAGAGGATTACAGCATGGCTAATATGGTGAGTGCTGCCATTTTTGGTGATGGTGCAGCCTGTGTTTTGCTTTCTTCCGAAGATAAAATTAGCGGACCGAAAATCCTGGGAGAAGAAATGTATCATTTTTATAACGCGACACATTTAATGGGGTTTGATCTTAAGAACAGTGGTCTGCAAATGATCCTGGATCCTGAAGTTCCTGCTACCATTTCAGATCATTTTCCTGAAATCATTCATCCTTTCCTTAGGAAACATAAAAGTTCCATTGAAAAAGTAGATCATCTGGTATTTCATCCCGGTGGAAGAAAAATTGTGCAGACGGTTTCTGATCTTTTTGGTAACTTAGGTAAGAATATTGACGATACCCGGGAAGTTTTACGCCTGTATGGCAATATGAGTAGCGCGACAGTCCTATATGTTCTGGAGCGATTTCTTGAAAAGGATATACCAGAAGGAGAACAGGGAATAATGCTCAGTTTTGGGCCGGGTTTTTCAGCACAACGAATTTTAATAGAATGGTAGCAGAATTTAAAGATCAGAATTACTGGGCGCTAATTCTTGGCGGAAGTAGCGGCCTGGGCTACGCCAGTGCTAAAAAGCTGGCTAAGCATGGTATGAATATCATTATCATTCACCGGGACAGGAGAAGTGAGATCCCCGATATTGAAGAAGCCTTTGATGAAATCCGGCAATCTGGAGTTCAATTCGAAAGCTTTAATGCCGATGCCGTAAAGAAAGAAAGCAGAGAGGAACTTGTTGAAAAAATCAAAAAGGTCCTGGGTGAGAAAGGCAGGATAAGGACCTTATTACATAGTATCGCCAAAGGAAACCTGAAGCCAATGACAAGTGAGGAAAATCTTCTGGAAAATATCGACTTTCAATTGACCATAGATGCCATGGCTTTGAGTTTATACGACTGGACCCAGGCCATATATAAAAACGGGTTATTTACTAAAGATGCTCGGGTGATCTCTTTCACCAGCGATGGAAATAAAAAGGCCTGGAAAAATTATGCTGCTGTTTCTGCTGCTAAGGTGGTGCTGGAGTCACTTACCAGGAGCATGGCTTTGGAATTTGCCCGTTTTGGTATAAGAGCTAATTGTATACAGGCAGGTATTACGGTTACCAGATCATTTCAAATGATCCCGGGAAATGAGACATTAAGGGTACATGCTTTAAAACATAATCCCTTTAAAAGACTAACAGTTCCAGATGATGTTGCTAATGCGGTTTATTTATTGAGTAAAGATGAGGCCAGCTGGATCACCGGAACTATTATTCCTGTTAATGGTGGAGAACATTTAATGTAAATGCAGGAACTACTCGCACAATTACCATATTCCAGACCCTTCTTATTTGTAGATGATATCCTGAATGTAGATACCGATTCTATCAAAGGAAAGTTTACCTTTTCCAGAGATCTAGATTTTTATAAAGGACATTTTAAAGATCATCCGGTAACTCCGGGAGTTATTTTAACCGAATGCATGGCCCAGATAGGTGTTGTTTGCCTGGGAATTTATTTGCTGAATCAGGAAAAAAAGAACGAGCCAAAGGCTAAGATCGCTATGACTTCTTCTGAAGTGGAATATCTTAAACCGGTTTACCCGGGTGAAACTGTTACTGTGCATTCTGAAAAGCAGTATTACAGGTTTGAAAAACTAAAGTGCCGGGTGCAAATGTTCGATTCTAAAAACAACCTGGTATGTAAAGGGGTTATCGCTGGAATGATATTAAAGGATAGATCTTAAATGAAAAAAAGGGTTGTAGTTACCGGCATGGGAGTTGCCGCACCTAATGCGGTAGGACTCGATAATTTTAATTCTGCAATTCAGGAAATGAAAAGCGGAATCAGGTTCTTCCCCGAGCTTAGAGATCTAAAATTCAGTTGCCAGATAGGAGGGAAGCCTGAAATTTCTGAAGAATTATTAAATCAATACTTTACTCCACTCCAATTGCGTGGGCTTAATAGCAGTGGTATCGTTTACGGCGTGATCTCGGGTACCGATGCCTGGAAAGATGCGGAACTTGAAATTTCCGATAACGGTACTCCAGACTGGGATTCCGGGATTATTTTTGGAACAGGTATTCTAGGCGTAGATAAATTCAGGGAAGCAATTCACCTGATCGATGCCGGCAAAACCAGAAGATTGGGAAGCACCAGCGTAGTGCAAACTATGGCCAGTGGGATAAGCGCATATCTGGGAGGAATCCTGGGGTGTGGCAATCAGGTCACCACTAATTCTTCGGCCTGCACTACAGGTACTGAGGCGCTATTGATGGGATTTGAACGAATACAAGCCGGAAAAGCAAAACGTATGTTGGTGGGTAGTTGCAGTGATCATGGCCCTTACGTCTGGGGAGGCTTTGATGCAATGAGAATATTGCCAAGTAAATTTAATGAAGAACCAACCAAAGCCTCAAAACCATTAAGCGAAAATGCTTGCGGATTTGTTCCGGGTAGTGGAGCAGGTGCTCTTATACTTGAGGATCTTGATTCGGCCATCGCCAGAGAGGCAAAGATATATTGCGAGGTTTTAGGTGGAGAAGTGAATAGCGGTGGGCAAAGGGGAGAGGGCAGTATGACCGCGGCGAATAATGAGGCCGTAACCAGGTGCATCACAGCGGCATTAGAAAACTCTGAAGTAAATGCCTCAGAGGTTGATGCTGTAAACGGCCATTTGACAGCCACCTCCCGAGATTCTGTTGAGATCCAGAACTGGACCAAGGCTCTGAATAGAAAAGCTGGTGATTTTCCTTATATTAATTCCTTAAAGGGAATGACGGGACATTGTTTAAGCGCCTCGGGATCAATTGAATGTGTAGCTTCTGTGTTGCAGATCTACAATGAGTATGTTTTCGGGAATCTGAATTGTGCAGAAGTTCATCCGGGAATTAAAGAACTTGTCCATCAGGATAAAATACCAAGCAAAACAATCACAAAAAAAATTAATATTTTGGCTAAGGCCAGTTTTGGTTTCGGAGATGTAAATGCCGTGATCATTCTAAAAAAATATTCTGCTTAAAAGAAAACAATGAGTGAAAAAGAAATTTTAACCCGTCTTAAAACGATCGTGAAACCTTATGTGCAAAGAATGGAAGGTTTAAATGACTTTCAGGAAAATACAGATTTTCTTAACGATCTCGAGATAAACTCTGCTAACCTGGTAGATGTAGTTCTCGATGTGGAAGACGAATTCAATATTGAAATCGATAATGACTCGATGGAAGGCATGCTTACCGTGGGTGACGCAAAATCTATCATCCAACGAAAACTTAACAATTAGTGATAGGTAATGATATCATAGATCTTGAAATTGCCAGAGCAGAAAGGAAATTTGAAAATCAAAGGTTTAAAAACAAAGTGTTTACAGATAGTGAGAAGGACCAGATCATCAATTCCAGAGACCCTGAGCTCTGTCTTTGGAAGTTCTGGGCTATGAAGGAAACCGCCTATAAAGCGCATCAGAGAAATTTTAACCTTCCTCGTAAATTAAACCCAAAAGCTTTTCGCTGCGTTCTGGAAATTTCAAATTCCAGAGGAAAGGTAAGTATAGATGATTCTGTTTATCATATTGAACTGGATATCACCGCAGATTATCTGCATGCTACAACGTCTTCAGAAAGAGTTTTCAAAGATGTTTTCCAGAAGGATACAGATTCAGCTTTCGACCTGATAAAGCAAATAACGGGTAATTATATTTTTAAGACTGAAGATCTTAGCATCAAAAAAAATAGTCTTGGAATACCTTCCTTAGTGTTTAAAGAACATTCCACAGAATTTCCTTTTTCATTGAGCCACCATGGCAAATTCACCGCTTTTGCCATTCCGTTAATTAACTCCTAAAAGCAGTTAAACAATTAAAAATTGGTTTGACCTCTCGGGGCTTGTTTTGTATCTTCAAATCATCAATTATAAATCAACTATATATGAAGACAGTAGATAAAATGGAGGTGATTCACAGCCAGACGGCTGAGTTTATTGAGCAAGGAGAAACGGGTAAGTTTTTAAAACTTATTCCAGACACCTTTATAATTAAAGGAGAAAAGGAAAACGGTGTCTTTAATCAGGGTTATGCAATAAGGCATCTCAATAGAAGGGATATGATCCTAATAGATGTTGTTGAAGAATCCTCTAAACCCGCAGTGAAAAAGTTAGTTGAAGAAGGATATCAGATCAAGGGAATTTTAATCACTTGTGACAGTGTTCTAAAATCTGCTTATGGAGATCTTAAAACTTTATCTGAAGATGCTGGTGGTGCTCCAATCTATGCGCACCCAAGAAATAACTTTAAAGATGATTTCAAAACCAAAGATATAACGGCGAAAGACAAAGTTCTAGATAGTTTTAATATCAATATTTTTGATCTGCCAGGTAGTGAAGGAGCCTCTGTAGTAGTCTATACAGAGATCAACGATGGAATGCTGTTCCCTGGAGAAGATGCGGTAGGGTCTGACTATGATTCTGAATTAAACACTTTCATTAGACCTGAAAAAAAGAATGCAAATAACGATTTTGGGCTTGCCGAGAGCTGGGCAGCATTTGATACTCCATTTAGTTTCTTATTCCCAAGAAAGGGAAAACCAGGATTTAACCTGGAAGAAGGAGAACAAATTGATATTTTAAATAAGCTTGGTAAAAGCTAGTTTTTGAAAAATTTATTTTCCGAAAGGGCTGTTTCGAAAGAATAAGATTGACCATGATTACCTTGAATTCAGTAGATCCGTCGATGCATTTTTCTATCAAAACGCCCTTTTCGTATTTAATTTAATCAGATTCAGCTTTATTTTTTTCTTCCTGTTGCTTAGCCTCTTCAGCTCCTTCACTCGATATTAATGGATGATCTTTTATATTGAGACCTACAATTAGAATTACGTTGGTAATAGTACCATAAAGCATCATTACCACTGCTATGAATCCCCCTCCCAATAGAGCTGCCATTCCTAAACTTATATAATAGATGCTTTGATACCAGGTTCTAACTACTTCTTCAGATTCTCTTATAGGCAGATTCAGCATTAAAAATGTGATTACGGCTGCCACAATTAAAATAGTGTCTGCCTTAGCGATCATTAAAACATCCTTATAATGTCTATCTGTTAGACGTGATTCAGAAGATCTACTCAAGCCCAGCAAAGTGAGCATTAAAGCCAATATTGTGGTAGACCCGAGAATAACAGTATTACAAAGCATATTGATTCCAGACATTGAATTTCGAAGTAATTCGAGAGCTTTATAACCAGAGATATGGCCAAGAATAAAGGTTCCCGAACCCATCACAATAGTAGATACAATTCCGCCAACGATTGCCCTTTTTACGATCGTATTCATTTTGAAAATTGATTTAATTTTAAATATAATTTTTTTATATCGTTTAAAACCGAATGTTTTAAAAGCGCTAAAATTTCTAGCGTTTAGGCTAAGGTTCTGTTAAAGGGAATAAAACTTCCTACAAAAGATAGTATTTTAAAGTTTAAAATTACCAACTATGTCAAAACTAAATGTCACCCAAAAGCTTATAAAAGAACATCTTTTGAAAGGAGAAATGGAACCCGGTAAAGAAATCGGGATCAAAATAGATCAGGCACTTTTACAGGATGCTACCGGTACTTTGGTACAGCTGGAGCTTGAAGCAATGGGATTAAAAAAAGCACAAACAGAAGTAGCTGTTCAATATGTAGATCATAACCTTCTTCAAACAGATTTTAAGAATGCAGATGATCATTTATTTCTTCATTCAGCAGCACAGCGCTTTGGATTATGGTACAGTAGGCCGGGAAACGGAGTTAGCCACCCCGTACATATGCAACGCTTTGGAAAACCTGGTAAAACCATGGTAGGATCTGACAGCCATACGCCTGCAGCTGGATCCCTAGGAATGCTAGCCATAGGTACGGGAGGACTGGATGTAGCTGCAGCTATTGCGGGACAGCCGTATTTCGTAAAAATGCCGAAGGTGATGGGAGTGAAAATAACAGGGAAACTGCCAGATTGGGTAAGTGCGAAAGATGTGATCCTTGAAATGCTTAGAAGGTATGATGTAAAAGGTGGAGTTGGAAAAGTGATAGAATATTATGGCGATGGCCTTAAGAATTTAAGCGCCATGGATCGCCATGTCATCGCAAATATGGGAGCAGAACTGGGAGCTACCACGACAGTTTTTCCTAGCGATGAGGAAACCAAACGATTTTTGAAATCTCAGGGTAGAGAAGATGATTGGGTAGAATTAAAAGCAGACGAGGGCTGTGACTACGATTTTCATGACGAAATTATACTGGACGAATTAGTTCCGTTAATAGCATTACCAACAAGTCCTGGAAACGTTGTTCCAGTAAGGGAAGTTGAAGGAAAGGAAATAAGCCAGGTGGTAATTGGATCTTCCGCTAATCCCGGGTTAAGGGATTTCTGGATCGCTGGAGCGATCGTTGAAGATAAATCTGTAAATAATGATGTTTCTTTTGACATTAACCCTACGTCCAGGCAAATGATCCAGAATATGATAGATAATAGAGCTTTTGCAAACCTTATTAAAGCAGGAGCAAGATTTCACCAATCTGGATGTATGGGATGTATAGGTATGGGGCAGGCCCCGGCTTCAGGTACTATAAGTTTAAGAACCATGCCGCGTAACTTTCCGGATAGATCTGGAACTAAAGATGACCAGGTGCATTTATGCAGTCCTGAAACTGCAGCGGCGTCGGCACTAACCGGTAAGATCACAGACCCAAGAGATCTCGAGAAGCTATACGATATGAAATATCCTAAATTCCAGCATCCTGAGATAGAAATTATAAATACTGAAATGCTGGTGGCTCCTCCAGAAGACGGCACAGGCATAGAATTGAAGAAAGGTCCGAATATTAAATCCCTGCCTTATATTGAACCAATGCAGGAAAAATATTGTGTCCCTGTTCTTTTAAAGATGGGCGATAATATCTCTACAGATGAAATACTGAAAGCAGGGGCAGAGGTACTTCCATTTAGAAGTAACCTACCAGAAATAAGTAAATATTCTTATACGGTTATCGATGAGACCTTCTATGACAGAGCCATGGAAGCTAAAACCACTCATGGTGGACATATTGTAGTGGCTAAAGACAATTATGCCCAGGGTTCGAGTAGAGAACATGCTGCCATTGCACCTAAATTTTTGGGTCAGGTAGCGGTTATTGCTAACTCCTACGCCCGAATCGCCTGGCAAAACCTGGTAAACTTCGGAATCCTTCCCCTGGAATTCATCAACATTGAAGATTATGAAAAGATAGAGCAGGGAGATAACATTTATTTCAGAAATCTGAGGGAAGATGTAAAAAACAGGAACAATATCAAAGTGATCGTGAAAAATGATGATGGAAAAAGGGAAGAATTTGAGACGAAACATTCTATGAGCGACCGGCAGATAGATGTACTTTTAAAAGGAGGAATCATAAATGAATTTAAAGACCGGCTTGAAGAAGAAGATCTTAAAGCATAAAATATCTCTATTGCAAAACAAAAAAGCCTTTCTTTTAAGAAAGGCTTTTTTATTATGTTATTAAATGATTTAAAATATTAGTGGGTGCTCATTTTAGCTTTGCGTTTGCTTAGCTGTCTTTCTATATCATTAGTGGTTTGAGCAATTGAGGCCTCAAATGAATCCTCATTAGATTGAGCAAAAATTTCGGGACCCGGAGCACTTATTCTTATTTCTGTAATGTATCCATTGGGTTTTTGATTTTCATCTCTTTTAAAGTAGACATTCGCTCTAACTACCCAGTCATATTTATTTTCAATTTTATCTAATTTCTTCTGGGTAAATGATTCAAGATTATCGCTTTTGTCTATGTTTACGAATTCAAAAATAGCTTCCATATATTCTTCTTTTAGTTTAGATAAATAAACATATTTCTTAGTGGCTTCCCAAAGCCCTTAGGCTAGAATTGGCAAACTTTTAGGAGTATTTTTAGACTTTCGAAAGTATACCTTAAATTCTGCTAAACTTGGATGTAAATACTGTGAAAAAGAATAAAAGGTAAATATATTTCTGTATTTTTCACTTGCTATGGAAACAAAGGATTTACAAAAAAAGATGATGAGCAGGGCCATAAATTTGGCTCGTGAAGGAAGGAACATGGAAAAGGGAGGTCCTTTTGGTGCCGTGATTACTAAAGGTGACCAAATTATTGCTGAATCCCATAACGAAGTTATGGATGCTAGTGACTGTACCCAGCATGCAGAATTGCGAGCCATACAGCTTGCCTGTAAAAAACTACAATCCCGAAGTCTGCAAGGATGTGTGCTATATACCAGTTGTGAACCATGCATGATGTGTTTGGGAGCCGCACATTGGGCAGATTTCGATTATATTTATTATGGTGCTTCTGCTGAAGATGCCAAGGAATATGGTTTCAATTACAGCAATATGTATTTTGCTTCAGAGAAAGATAAAAGACATACCGAATTCAAGATGATTCAACTTTGTCGCAAAGAAGCTCTCGAAATATGGGATAAAGTTAAAAGCGAAAAATAAGATTAAAATTATCACCAGGTGATGGAAAAAAGTCCGGAGGATTTAATGTCTCCGGATTTTATATTTTTATGCAGATCGTATCAATAGAAAAGAAATGGATTCAGAAAAAAAACAAGATAAAATTAAAGAACACAAAAAAATAAATAAAGAGATTAAAAATTCTGGATCCAGCGATTCTACAAAGACCAAAACGCATGGAGAAATATTGAAACAGCAGATCATCGAAGGTTGTGAAACCTATGATCGCAGTTCCAGAAGTATCTTACTTAGCTCTTTTACCGCAGGACTGGAAATTGGTTTTAGTTATTTAATGATCTGCACTGTTTTTAGTTTTTTCCAGGGAATGGTCCAGGAAGAAACTCTCTTTAAACTGATAGCCTTTGTGTACCCTTTAGGCTTTATCCTTGTGGTTCTGGGCCAGTCGATATTATTTACAGAACAGACTTCGCTGCTTACGTTACCGGTTTTAAGCGGTAGCAGAAGCGTTCTAAGTTTATTTAAAATTTGGGGTATTGTTATTTTTGGAAACCTGGTAGGGGGGATGCTTATAGGGTTAACTTTATCCTGGATAGGACCAAATCTGGGTTTATTTACTGCAGATACCATTGCTGCTATAGGCGAACATTATGCGAGTTATGATTTTGGAACCATCCTGGTGAGTGCCATATTAGCCGGATGGCTAATGGGTTTATTAAGCTGGCTCGTGACATCATCCAAGGAAACTACGGCAGAGATCATAATAATTTATTTAATAACTGCGGTTATGGGGTTTACAGGTTTACACCATAGTATTATTGGTAATATTGAAATTTTCGCAGGGATGATCATTTCTTCAAAAATTGACCTGTCTTTATATTTAACAACATTAGGAACGGCACTTTTGGGCAATGCACTGGGTGGCGCCATTTTCGTAGCGCTTTTAAAATACAGGGCATTTATCTTCAATGTAAAAATGCCTTAATTCGTTGTTAAATCATCTTTAAACCCAATGGCTTCAGTGTTTCAAATTATTAAATTAGAAAAAACAATTATTATGTCTGAAGATAAAACTAATGAGCAAGCCGATTGGCAGAAAAATTCAGGAAGACCTTCTAATTTTCATGAAAAAGATGAAAAACTGAAGAAAGGTGATGATGGCAATCTCAAAATTAAAAAGGATAGATCTGGTGTAACTAGTGATCAGGATGAGAGCATACAGGAGACTCTGGATTCTATAAGTGGCAAAGAGCAAGAGGAAGAAGAGCTATAACTAAAGTAGTATTGAAAAATAAATAAAAAACCCGGTAATGAAATCATTACCGGGTTTTTATGTAGTACAAAATAGTTAAGGAGAAGCTTTAATAATACATTATATCATTATTCTCTAAATGAGGGAATTATAACTTAGGTAAAATTGCTAATCCCCAAATATCAAAGATTCGATTAAATAGAAAATTCACGAAAGAATTTTTGATCATGGCGATTACCTGAGAAGCTTTTTCCCAACCATAGCTAATTCCTTCACTTAATACGGTTACAATCATTTTATCCAGTAAAACTGATATTTCCAAAGTTCCGAGAGGGAATCTTCTTAGGGATTTGACTATAAAGAATTTAAAACTGAATTTTAGATGATGAGCCGTGGTTGATCAATCAAAATGAGTTAAAGAATTGTATGTAAATCTTCAGGCTGCAGTTATCCGGAAATAAAATAACCTTTGTTTACTCAGCGATAATTCTAAAAAAAATCACTTGTAAATATTCTTTTCGAATAATAGAATTATAAAGGGATAGAGGCTAAAGATTTTTTAATTCCGTTTAACGATGTATAAAATATTCTATTTTACATAATATAAATTATAGTTCAATAATTTGTTTTAAATGATTATTAGGAGATTACTGAATATAACAAGTTTTCCCAGATTATTAGGCATCTAAGAATTACAGGGTATAATTCATGTTTTATAAATTACTAATTAATTTGCTGGAATATTGTCCAGATTCATTAATCCTGTTCATTCTTTTGCTTGGCTTTCATTTGAACAAACAATTCTTTGAATAACCCACGAGCGATCATTAATTTCATTATTTCATTGGTGCCGGCATAAATCCTGGCAACTCTATTATCTGCATACATTCTTGCTATTGGATAATCCCATATATAACCATAACCGCCAAATAACTGCAGACATTCATCAACAACTTTATTGTGCATTTCTGTGGCCGAATATTTCGCCATGGAAGCGCTTTCAGCACTTAACTCATGCCTGGATAGTAACAATGTACATCGATCCAGAAAAGCCTGATGAATTTGAAGTTGTGTAGCGCATTCAGCAATTTTGAACTGTGTATTCTGAAATGCTGCAATAGGTTGTTTAAAAGCGGTTCTTGAAGATGTATACTCAATCGTATTGTCTATTGCTCCTTTTGCACCGCCAATAGCATTTAATGCAACTATTAAACGCTCTCTGGCCAGCTCGGTCATCATGATCTTAAAACCTGATCCTTCTTCTCCTAATAAATTATCCTTGGAAACCTTTACCTTATCAAAAAACAATTCACAGGTATCCTGCGCTTTCATTCCTATTTTTTTCAGCGGTTTTCCTTTTTCAAATCCTTCCGAATCTCTTTCTATGAGCAATAAAGAAATGCCTTCTTTCGCTGTTCCTTTTCCTGTTTTAACTGCCACCAAAGATAAATCACTGATATATCCATTTGTGATGAAGGTTTTTTGCCCAGTCACTAAATAATGATCTCCCTTGTCTTCGGCAGTTGTAGTAATTGCCTGAAGATCACTACCGCAATTTGGCTCGGTCATGCCGAGGGACGTAATTATTTTTCCCTTGGCCATGGCTGGTAAATACTTTTGCTTTAACTCCTCTGATCCATACTTCAAAATATATGGAGCCACCACGTCTGAGTGCAACGCAAAACCAGGCCCGGTAACTCCTTTTATAGCCAGTTCCTCAATGAATAAGGCGCTGAAACTAAAATCAAATCCACTGC
This sequence comes from Christiangramia sp., assembly GCA_041611635.1. GTDB lineage: Bacteria > Bacteroidota > Bacteroidia > Flavobacteriales > Flavobacteriaceae > Christiangramia. The sequence continues at coordinate 10,078 of JBFIMP010000009.1, read as the reverse complement.
CCCCGTAGGCTTCTGGCATATCTATGCACAATAAGCCTAATTCTCCGGCTCGTTCCCAGATATTCCTGCTAACCATTCCGTTCTTCTCCCATTCATCCATTTGATTCAGCATCTCATGATTAATGAAGTCCTGTATCATCTTTTGCATCATTCTATGTTCTTCAGATGCGTAAATTTCCCGTTCTAATAATACGTTTTGTAACATTATGGCCTGAGTATTTGAATTTTTGATTTCTAAAAACAATCCAACAGATCTACTAAGTTAACTATAAATCAATTCGTTATAAATATTAGTTAGGCTCTTAAATTCTTGTTTATTTCAAATGGACATAATGAAACCAACTATTCTTATTCTAATAGACATATTTGGGAAGACTATGACCAAATAATTGAATTCCTACTGAAATCGATTACTTTTACAAAAAAAATGACACTCCTGACCTACCTGGTGATCTTTTCAACCATCTCATTTTTATTTTTTGGCGTCAGCTGTTTTTTTACTGAGCATATGCGGAATGAATTTATTAGATACGGCCTTGGTAAACAGCTGTACCTTGTTGGGTCGTTGCAAATTGCCGGCGCTTTAGGACTAGGTTTAGGCTACAAATTCTTTCCCCTTCTTGCTGTTTTTTCGGCAATAGGACTATCTGTTCTGATGTTGCTTGGTTTTGGTGTACGTTTAAAAATCAGGGATTCTTTTATTCAGTCCTCGCCATCAATAATTTATGCTGTAGTTAATACCTACATTTCAATAAGCCTGTATTATTCGATGTAAGGAACTATTTTAGAATACAAAGACAAGCAGCAGGCACAAAACCAAAAATAAAAAAGCTGGGAATGATTTTTTTAAAGGATCCTTAATTTTGATGTGCATTAGGATGGAACCTGCAAGGAGAATTGCCAGCCCCATTGCCGCAGGATTCACCAGAACCGGATACCAGATCCCGGTAATCAAAGCTATAGCCAGAGATACTTTTAAAAATCCTATAAGATATAAACTCCAATCTGGGAGACCATAAACTTCAAATTCCTGCTTAAGTGTAGTCGCATTACCGCCACGCCATTGAGTATTTTTTCTGTTTTGTAGAAGCCAAACGTTTAGAATACTTAAACCAATTATAAGTTGCAAGGCAATGGAGATATAATTCATTTTTCCGGTTTTAGATGAAGCATATTAATTCTAATCTACTAAGATTATTTTACTTACGCGTGGAGAGCATCTTTTATTTTTATCGAAATCTTAGTTAAAAAATTTTTGTTAGATCTTAAATCCGTAATAAATCCAAAGAAAACCTTACTTGAGCAGATGACTATAATCTTTTTGTAAAATTTTCAATTTAGGATCTATATATAGCTGGCAAAATGGTCTCTCTGGATCTGTTTTATAATAGTTCCTGATTTCAGGTCTTGAAGCTTTGAAGTTTCCAAAATCGTAAGTTCTGGTAATGATCTTTCTATCATAATCAGATTCCAGTTTATTCAAAGCCTTATCAGTTAGAAGTTTTTGATTTTCATTAAAAACGTAAATGGCAGATAGGTACTTTGAGCGCATGCTGTGGTTGGAAGTGCTCTTATGGGTTTTTAAATGGATTTCAATCAGTTTTTTCAGACTAATCACTATTGGGTGAAAATGTACGATTACAGCTTCGTAAAAAACTTCAGGCTCTTTACGAGTCGAAATATAGCCTTGTTCTACCTCCCCTATTCCTTTTAAGGATTGGTAGACAGCTTCTGTACACCAATGACAACCACCTCCAAATCCTATTTTTTCAATTTGCTTCAAACTTACTTAATTATACTGCCGTTCTTACGAAACATTACATCCATATTCTTTCCCTTCCTTTTGAATTCAACATCAAAGAATTCCCCTCTTTCAGCATTTAAAACATGTTCTACCTCGGTGATTTCCTCATCAGGATATTTTTCCTTTATCACCTTTTTGATCACCTTAGGTAAATTTTTCTTTTTTATATCATTTTCTGTTTCAATCCAGGTGCCATCAGCTTTGAAATCTGCTCTATATTTTTCTCCATCTTGTTTAAAATGGGATTCCCAGTAGCCATGATCATCAAGTTTCCAAACTGGATCATCTTCTCCAGGATATTTCTCCTGGAAACTAAGTTTAACAGCCTTCGGAACTTCATTTTCTTCTTCTTTTTTGTTTTCCTGGCAACTTAAGGTACCAAAACACAATAATCCCATTATTAACACTGAGATATTTTTCATGATCTTAATTTTTTATAAAACTAAAGACAAGTACAAACCTATGCCGCCAACGAAATCATAAAATTTAATTTTCGGCACATGAGGTTTTATTATTAGAAAACTATCTGCTAAATTCACTTATAAATAATTGAAAAATGATCAGGATAATTAGAACAGATTCAAGTGACACCGATTTTATGAAACTGGTTAGTGAACTTGACGAATACCTGGCTGTAAAGGATGGTGATGAGCATGAATTTTATGATCAATTCAATAAACTGGACAGCATAAAACATGTAGTGGTCCTTTATAAAGAGAAAGAACCTGTAGCTTGCGGTGCGATCAAGGAATATAAAGAAGATGTTGCCGAGATCAAGAGGATGTTTGTGAAACCTGAAGAACGCAATAAGGGTTATGCCAGTAAAGTATTAAGAATACTGGAACTTTGGGCATTAGAACTGGGCTATCAAAAATGCATACTGGAAACCGGAACCAGACAATTTGAAGCTATTGGACTTTATAAAAGAAATAATTATAAGGAGACCCGTAAATATCCTCCATATGAAAAAATGGAAGATAGTCACTGTTTTGAGAAGATACTATCAAACTAATATTAGCCATCATCTACCTTTCTTATTGAACCAGGAACCTATTCTCAAATTCAGTTTCTTTAGTCTATTATGATGGGTTTTTATATGCAATTGAACTTAGTAACTCTCAATCAACCTATTTCTTCAGTTTACTTCAAAAATTTTTCATTTCGAAAATTCCTTTTTACTGAAAAGTATTCCAAAAGGTTTCAGTTCATTAATGTTTAGCAATACAACGGTTATTATCCCCATGATTGGTATGGCCAGGATCATTCCTATGATTCCCCAAACCATATTCCCAAGGATAACGGCTACAATTACAAAGAAAGGGTGCACGTCTACTCTCTCCCCTACAATATAAGGTTGTAAAACATAGCTTTCAATAAATTGAGTAATGGTGAACGTTAAAGCAATACCAATGAGAACATTGGTGTCTCCTGAGGTTAGAAAACCAAAAGCAACGGCCATTGTAAAGCCTATTATATTTCCAATATATGGAATAAGCGTAAGTACAGCAGCTATAACACTAACCAGGATAAAATTATCGACTCCTGAAATTCCCAAACCAATGGAATACAATATCGCTAGTAACCCCATTAGGATTAGCTTCCCCAGTAAATACTGCGGGGCTACCTTTGCCGATTTTGTGATTATGGTTTTTATGGTTTCACGTTTTGCATCGGGAAAGACCCTCATGAGAAAATCCTTAAAGATCTTACGATAATTTAAAAGGAAAAAGACATATACAAAAGTGAGTAAGTAATTTGCAAGAAAGCTTGAAAGGCCACTCATAAAAGCTTTTATCCTATCGCTTGTGCCAGAATCCATTTTAGAAGAACTGTTCTTCGCCTCTTTTAAATCTTCCTGGTCCAATGGGGTGTGCTTCAAGGCAAATGATTTAAATTGCTCGATTTTAGGAGTCATGGTTTCTGTTATTTCCGGCCAGTCTTCTGCAAAAGAACGCACCTGGTAAGACACAAGAGCCATTAATCCAATAGAAATAGCGAAAAGTAACAAACTGTTTAAAATAGCAGCCAGGGGTCTTCTTATCTTCTTTTCCATTCGTTGTGCCAGAGGCAAAACTACCAGACTAAGTATAATTGCTGTTAACAAAGGAGCAAAGAATCCTTTAGCTTTGGTAAGCCCCATGAATAGAAAATATGTACCTAAAATTATTGCTGTACCGTAAAGTAGTAAGCTTTTTTTAGTGATCATTTGGTTGGTTTGTTGGTATTGTTTCAACAATATCCGAAAAGTTTGAGTGACTTTTTATTAAAGAAATCAAAAACCCTTTTCATATTTTTTAGCAATACCAATATCCCGCAAAATAAATCCAGAGCCGCAGGAGGATTTAAAATTGCAATCCTAATTGATATAAACACAATTATTGTTGGAGTGATAGATGATAATTAAACACTTAATTGGGAGAAAAAATATCGTTCACTAGGCAGTTATTCAATGGAGGCAATAAGAGTTTGCAGGAGAATATTTTGAATAAAAAAAAGCCATCTTTTCAGATGGCTTTGATTTTAAAAAGGGATCAACAAATTAGTCGATTAGCTCAACGTTAATTGCATTTAATCCTTTTTTTCCTTGCTCAGTTTCGAACTGAACTTTATCGTCTTCACGGATATCGTCAATTAGACCACTAGAGTGTACGAAGATATCTTCGTTAGACCCTTCAGCCTGAATAAAACCAAATCCTTTTGTATTGTTGAAAAACTTTACTTTACCTTCTTGCATTACTGTACTTATTAATTGTTATAAAATTGTCGCTTTATTTAAAGATCATGCGACGAGCGATCTGGATTATTTTTAAAACGTCTTTAAAAGAAGTTTTAAAATAATTAGTCTATAACTTCTACGTTCACAGCATTAAGGCCTTTTTTGCCTTGCTCTACTTCGAACTGAACTCTGTCATCTTCACGAATTTCGTCGATAAGACCACTTGAGTGTACAAAGATGTCTTCGTTTGAATCGTCAGCTTTAATAAAACCAAATCCTTTGGTATTATTGAAAAACTTTACTTTACCTTCTTGCATTACTATACTTATTATTATTTATAAAATTGCCGTGCTTGTTTAGAGATCGTACGACATACAATCTTCATCATTTACAGATCTCTAAAGAAAACTGAAAATAATTAGTCAATTACTTCAACGTTTACGGCGTTAAGGCCTTTTTTACCTTGCTCAACTTCGAACTGTACTCTGTCGTCTTCACGAATTTCGTCAATTAGACCACTTGAGTGAACAAAAATGTCCTCGTTTGAATCGTCAGCTTTAATAAAACCAAATCCTTTGGTGTTATTGAAAAACTTTACTTTACCTTCTTGCATTACTATACTTATTATTATTTATAAAATTGCCGTCTTTGTTTTAAGATCGTACGACATCCAATCTATATCATTATCCCGCTCTGAGATTATCCATCTTTCCCAATTGGCGAAGCATTTTAAAATGTTCTCCAACTGCAGAGACAAAACTGTGTTTATTATGATATGGCAAACCGTATTCATTGGCGGTTTGAGCTACAATGTGTGATATTTTTCTGTAATGAACATGACAGATATTAGGTAATAAATGATGTTCTATCTGGTAATTTAATCCTCCAATAAACCAGGAAAATAATCTGCTTTTCGGAGAAAAGTTACTTGTTGTAAAAAGTTGATGACTTGCCCAATCACCTTCCACGATGCCCTCTTCATTTGGCAATGGGTATTCTGTTGTAGGAACTATATGTGCTAGCTGGAAAACTGTAGTAATAAGCAATCCCGTTACAAAGTGCATGCTTATAAAGGCGAATACAACTATCCACCAGGCCACAGGAGCCATAATGATGGGTAGTACTAATACGAATCCAAAAGAAACTACTTTCCAGCCAATTACCTTAGCCAGTTCTTTATTAAAGGCTTTACCTTCTTTAAAGAATCCCATTTTTTTAAAACGAGCCATCCTAACAAAGTCTTTCGCGGTAACCCATGATACTGTAGACAGACCATAGAAAAACCATGAATAGATATGTTGGAACTTGTGGATCATATACCTTTTGGTATGTGGTGTAAATCTTAAAAAGAACGGGGGGTTAATATCGTCATCTGCCTCTTCTATATTAGTGAAGGTATGGTGTAGAACATTATGCTGTATTTTCCAGATACTGGCATTTGCCCCTATTAGATTTAAGGTATATCCTAAATACTGATTTACTTTTTGATTTTTTGAATATGAATTATGGATGGCATCATGCATGATTCCCATCCCTATTCCAGCCATCCCAAAACCACTTGTGATATAAAGAGCAAATATCAACCATACACTGGAAACGATCCCGGTATTTATAATCACCAATGGAGCAATAAACACCAACAACATTAAGATCGTTTTTACAACCATACTACCATTAGCATGCTTACTAATTTGATGGGTCTTGAAATATGAATTCACTCGACTTCTAAGAGTCTTTGAAAATTCGGAGGCCCGTTTCTGGGCAAATTTTGGATTGTTGATACTGGTACTATTTATTTATTACTGTCTAAATACTGAAGTAACTAAAACTTGGAATATCCTGAACGGATTTACTAAAGTGAAGAAAACTAAATTATTTTTACATGGCAAATGTACATTTAAATAATCAATGCACACTATAATAACCAATTAATTTTCAATAAATTACAATTCAGGATAGTTTATGTAGTAGTATAAGGCTTGGAAATCAAGCCTGAAGCGAACTTAGATTCTTTTAACCCTAACAGCGTTAAGACCTTTCATTCCTTGTTCTAATTCAAAACTTACTTTGTCATTTTCTTCGATCTCATCTATAAGACCGCTTACATGGACAAAATATTTTTCACCGGTTGTTTTCCCAATAATGAATCCGAAACCTTTGGAATGATCAAAAAAGGAAACTTTCCCTTCGGTATCCGTTTCAGGTTCTTCATAATCTCTATCCTCTTTCTTTGGTATAGCGATCTCAATATCTTCTGCATCGACCTCTACCTTTTGCGATGGATCTGGCGGAGTATCGGTAAGGTTTCCATCTGCATCTACATAGGCGATCATATCTTCAAATGATGCTCCCTTGTTAGAATTTTCTTTTCTCTCCTGCTTTTTCGCTTCCTTCTCTTTTCGCTTCTTAAGCTTCTTTTTCTCTTTTTCTCTTTTGTTTTGGGTTTGTCCGGATCTTGCCATTCACTAAATTTTAATTACTATTCGTTTCCAACTTCAATGCTTTGAACCAACTAAACGAATACCAGAAAAATTTAATGTGTAAGATTATCTTTTGAAGGTTTAATTCAGAGAGAGCAATGGCCGATTTCGGCCTGCATCAAAATTTTGGTAAAGATAGTCATAGGAATTCGATAATAAAAGATTTAAAGCTGAGACTTATTAAAATTATTCCTTTTCATGTAAATATTTGAATACAGCCGTAAAATCAAGATCGGCCATATTTTTATGCTTTGCCATTCCGTAGACTTCTTTTGCTGCACTGGTAAGAGGACTTGGCTGCCCTAATTCAAAAGCTGTCTCTGTAAAAAGATGCAGATCCTTTTGAAGATGTTTCAAAGGAAAGTTGGCCTCGTATTCGTTATTTTCTATCCTTGATCTGAAAGCATCCAGTATTGGAGCAGTTACTGGTGTTTTAAGAAGGATATCCATGCCGGTCTTTTTATCGATTCCCATGGCCATTCCCAAATTCAGACTTTCAGAAAAAGCAAGTATGCTTTGTCCCAGTAATTGATTTATCATAATTTTCATCGCTGAACCTTTACCTGCTTCACCAATATGTACTGCTTCTTTACCCATTTTTAAGAATAAGGGTTTAGCCTCATCAAAGTCCTTCTTTGCTCCGCCACATAAAAATAGCAACTCTCCTTCCTGAGCCGGGACTTTTGAGCCTGAAACCGGGGCATCCATAAACCTGATGTCTTTTTCTGAAGCCAGTTTAGACATTCTTTCACTAAATGATGGATTTACCGTACTTGAATCAATCCATAAGGAATCCTTTCTCAATCCTGACAGAAAACCATCTCTACCAGTGGCCAGGTCTTCTACAACGTCTGGCTTTTCCAGCATTGTAAAAAGTACATCTATCCCCTCTCCTGCTGCTTTAGGTGATCCAGACCATTCAGCACCATCCTGGATAAGTTTTTCAGCTTTTGCCTTGGTGCGATTATATACCTTTAAATTATGACCAGCCTTTAATAGATTTGCTGCCATCCTGCTTCCCATAATGCCTAAACCTATAAATCCTATTTTCATGATATCCATTTTAAGATTACTCAAATTTAACAACTGAAGGAAGAGCATTCTACAACAACTTGATTTTAGCAAAAGTTTATGACAGTTGGAGTTGAAATTTGAATTAGGACCAGTAATTTGAAAATAAAAAATATGAAAGCTATAGGTTTTAAAAAATCACTATCAATAGATGAGAATCAAAGTCTCTTTGAATTTGAAACAAAAAAGCCGGCACCAGAAAAAAGAGATCTTCTGGTAAGAATCAAAGCAATTTCTGTGAACCCCGTAGATTATAAGGTAAGACAAAGCGCGGCTCAAGATGACGAATTAAATGAACCAAGAATCATAGGCTGGGATGCTGCAGGGATAGTTGAGGAAATTGGCGATGGAGTAAAACATTTTAAGCCTGGAGATGAAGTTTACTATTCTGGCGACATTACACGCCCGGGTTGCTACGCTGAATTTCAGAACATAGATGAAAGAATTGTAGGGCATAAACCAAAAAACCTGAACTGGCAGGAAGCCGCTGCCCTGCCTCTTACAACATTAACCGCCTGGGAATGTATTTTTGAAAGGTTAAGGATAAGGGAAAGTTCAGGCGAGGGAAAAAAGATCTTAATTATTGGCGGTGCCGGAGGTGTTGGCTCTATAGCTATACTATTATTGAAAAGGTTAACCAAATTAAAGGTTATTGCAACGGCATCGAGAGAAGTTACCAGAAACTGGTGTGAAAATATGGGTGCAGATGAAATAGTAAACCACCATAACCTTTTTGAGCAGATGGCAGATCATAAGAACGATGTAGATTATATATTAAACTTCGCTGACACCTCTGGTACCTGGGATGCCATGGCCGAATTGATTGCTCCGCAGGGAGGCATTTGCTGTGTGGTCAACACTACAGAGAATGTCAATTTAAATGCTTTAAAGAATAAGAGTGTAAGTTTTCATTGGGAACTGATGTTTACCCGCAGCATGTTTGAAACTGCAGATATGATAAAACAGCAAAAAATATTGAACAGAGTAAAAGATCTTGCAGAAGGTAAGAAGATATTTTCGACTATGAACAAACAATTCGAAGGCTTAAATGTCGATGTATTTAAAAAAGTACATAAGCTTCAGGAATCTGGTAAATCTGTTGGAAAGAATGTCATCAAATTTTAAAATGTCCATTTATAAAAAAGAAAAACCGGATAGCTCCGGTTTTTTTTATTTCTGGTAAAAGACAGATTAGCCATTCTTTTCAAAGGAGATCTTTGCGTTAACCGCATAAGATGTAATGGCGTCACCATTTACCTGCGCCTTCATTTCCTTTATGTACACAGATTTAATATTATTAATAGATTTCGCAGCCTCTTTAACCGCATTTCTGGTAGCATCATCAAAACTCTTTTCAGAAGTTGCTATTACTTCTATCACTTTAACTATTCCCATAATTTTATGTTTTAATTGGTTAATACATATTCATTAATAAGTTAACCAATAAATAGTTGTATTTCAAATCATTAACACAAGATTGCAGGGTGCAAAGCTTAATCTGACTCTTTCTTCACCGGGATTAGGTAAACCGGGATTTCTGTCCTTTCCAGTATCCGGCTTGCCGTGGTACCCATAAGTACTTTTTCAAGTACTGAGTGACTGTGTGTACCTAATACAATTAGATCTGCCTTCCATCTTTTAGCATAATCCAGAATGGCCGTTGATGTAGGTCCTTCTGCCAGATAAGTCCTTACCATTGGATCTCCCAGATGTTGGGCCGCAGTTTCCAGGAAGTTCTTGGCAACTTCACGCAGTTCTGAATATACATTTAGATCTACCTGCATTTCATTGTAACCTTCGTACCCCATGAAATTTGGGTAATTCACTCCATAGTAACTAACATCTGCCAGAACATGGATTAAACAAACTTCTGCCCCGAGTTTTTTAGCAAGTGCATATCCTTGATTTGCTACTATTTCTGACCTGGGATTGTAATCCAGACCAATTAGAACCTTTTTCATAACTCTTTTTAATGATTGGTTCTTCTAAGGTAAGTAAAAAAACATC
>JBFIMP010000008.1:0-25733 GCA_041611635.1 Christiangramia sp. | reverse complement strand
GTAGACCTGAAAAGTTCTATTGTTGGTCGATTCGTTCAGGCCAGAATTGAATAATCCTAAAATAGCTGTAGCTCCGGCTGAAAAATCAGTATACATTGATCCAAATCTAAGTCCCGCATCAGTATTTAAATAAAAAAGCTCGCTGAAATCCAGAATGTTTTTTTCATGCTTTAGCTCATAATTTAATATTATGTCATTACTTATCTGGTTTCCCCAGCCGTAAGGAATCCAGTTATCCGTTATCTCATGTATATAAGATTGTCCTTCTTCACCATAGGCCAATGGGCCAATTACTCCCGCAGTGAATGAAGAATACAGCCTTGATTTCTTTTTAATTCTCGATTCAGTTTTGAATAATTTTAAATAGAGAGCTGCAGCAAAAGGCCGGTAACCATATTGAATCTCCCTGCTACTAATGACATCTGGGGTAAAAGAAACATGTTCCAGAGCAATTCCATATTGATCTGATGCTTCTGAGTCCAAAAAGATGAAGTTTAGAGGGTTATTTTTAAAAATAGGATCCACAAATTCAAGGCTTATTCCTTGCGTATAATTGTCATCTGAATGGGTGAAAAAGTCATTATCAAAATTCAATCTGAAATAAGTTTTCTGAGAAAAATCCCTGTAAGATGGGGCATTCGTAAATTTTTGTGAGAAACCTTTCTGGCAGGATGCAAAGAATAGGATAAGGATGATAGCTACTGACTTAAAACTCAAAATTCAAATTTTTATTTTTTTAATGAAATCATGTAAATTATCTAAGGCTCTATTATGATTTCTAACAAATGGATTTTTGTTATTCCATACATATCCGGCTAGAACAGCGCATATTTGTTTTTTGATCTGGGGTGAAGGACTCGGGTGAAAGAATATATCCTGTAACTTCCCGGTATACCATTCTTTTACATAAGTAGAGAATACTTCGACCCCTTTTCTTATATAGGCCGAATACTCTTTTTCCCAATCTACCTTTTCTCCTTCCAATTCTCTATTAGCAAGTTTAGCAGCCAGTAATCCAGATTCTGTCGCAAAAGCCACTCCAGATGAAAATACCGGGTCAAGGAATTCGGCCGAGTTGCCCGTAAGTGCAAATCCTTCTCCATGAATGTACTTCACATTTCTGCTGATATTATTAAACCTAACCGGCCTGAATTCAAAAGCGTAATCATCAAACCTTCCCTTATAATAATCTGTCTCCTGAAGCATTTTTTTAAAATTTTCTTCAGCACAGCCATCAAAACGGTCGAACCACGAATTTGGCCCTACGAAACCAAGACTTGATTTTCCGTTTGAGAAAGGAATATACCAGAACCAGGTATCGGTATTTAAAACTTCAAAAGTTATTTGCTCTCCTTCAATTCCCGCTGGCCTGGAGGTTTCGTTTATGTGAGTGAAAATAGAGGAGTGATCGTATATTTTAGGTGGAGCTTCCAGGTCTAATTGTCTTGCCAGGACCCGGCCGTTCCCACTGGAATCTATAATGAACTTGCATTTGATTTCCTTTTTCTTCCCAGAATTATTTTTGGTTCTTATGGTCCAAAACCCATTTTCGTAAAGTACAGAGGTAACTTCGGTTTCAAATCTGACATCTACACCACGCATCTTAAGATCATCTGTAAGCACCTTATCAAAATCGGCCCTGGGAACCTGCCAGGTCCAATCCCAGCCTTCACCGAATTTTTTACTGAAATCGAATTCAGCTACCTTTTCATTCCTGATGAAGCGGGCTCCAAACTTTTTCTGAAATCCATGCTTATTCAGGGATTCCATAAAACCAGCTTCCTCAAAATTATCCATGCATCGTGGAATCAAACTTTCGCCAATAGTAAACCTGGGGAATTTCTGCCTTTCAAGGATTAAAATTGAAACACCCTGTTGTTCTAAATAGCCTGCAGCAACACTTCCGGAAGGCCCGGCGCCTATGATCACTATATCCCTGATTTCAATCTCCATAAGAATTAATGCAGTCTTTGCGCAAACATAAACAGAAACAGGCAATTGGAGCAAGCTATTCGGTTGAAAAAAAGCCCTAACCATTTTGTTAGGGCTCTTCATGAGATATAAGCAATAGATTAAAATAAGATGGAACGATGGTGGTTAGAAAAGGAAGATCATTTTAGATCTGAAAATCCGTTTACAGCTCCTATCATCATTAAATTAATCTTTCTCAAATTTAGGTAACCCAAATTAAGTTTTAAGATGCGGTTGAGATATCTAACCATTTTTTAAAGTTCAACTGTTATTGTTAAGATTTAATTTATCTTCTCTTAAAATCCAAGCAGATTATTGGTAGGTTTTAAATAAAATTTTAGAGATATAAAGCCTGATCATCTGCAGTGTTTTCTAATTATGCTACATTTGTTAGAAGCTTATATAGCTTTCCTGAACCTTTAAATACTTGCTCAAAGGTATATGCTGAATTTAAACAATGCCCTCGGTTTTAATGATTTCTATCGGGTACTATTTGAAAATGAAAAGATTGAACTGGGAAAAGATACCCAGGTAAGACTCGAAAAAAGTTATCATTTTTTAAAGCAATTTTCTCAGAATAAGATCATTTATGGTGTAAATACAGGTTTTGGGCCGATGGCTCAATATAAAGTAAATGATGATGACAAGATCAAATTACAATTAAATTTAATTAGAAGTCATTCCACTGGTGCCGGTGATCTAATGCAGCCTTTATATGTAAAAGCTCTAATGCTCGCCCGCCTTAATACTTTATGTTTAGGTAAATCTGGAATTCACATTTCTGTTGCCGAAACCCTGATCCAACTTATTAATAAAGAGGTTACCCCGGTGATATTTGAACATGGAGGAGTAGGAGCATCGGGAGATCTTGTTCAGCTGGCCCATCTTGCTTTGGTACTTATTGGCGAAGGGGAAGTGGTTTATAATGGAAAAAGAAGGAAAACACAGGTTGTTTTTCAAGAATTAGGTATTAAGCCGGCCGAAATTAAAATAAGAGAAGGCCTTGCAGTGATGAACGGAACTTCTGCCATGACGGGAATTGGGATCGTAAACCTTATTTATTCTAAACGATTATTGAATTGGGCCGTTTTCTGTAGTTCTGTGATCAATGAGATCGTAGAAGCTTATGACGATCACCTGTCTAAAGAACTTAATTCTTCTAAACTTCATAAGGGACAGCAAAAGATCGCCCGGGATATGAGGAGACATCTTAAAGATTCAAAACTTACCCGGGATCGTAATGATCATCTTTATACAAAAGGTGCAGATAAGAATAGCTATTTTAAGGAGAAGGTACAGGAATATTATAGTTTGAGGTGCGTTCCGCAAATCTTAGGCCCGGTTTCAGATACACTGGAAAATTCACTTAAGATCCTTATTGAAGAAGTTAACTCTGCCAACGATAATCCTATTATAGATGTAGAAACAGAACATGTCTATCATGGCGGAAATTTCCATGGAGATTATGTTTCGCTGGAAATGGACAAATTGAGACTGGCCATTACCAAAACTTCCATGCTGGCAGAAAGACAGCTTAATTATTTATTGAATGCCAGGCTTAATGATATCTTACCACCTTTCGTGAATATGGGGACGCTGGGGCTTAATTTCGGGATGCAGGGCGCTCAATTCACCGCGGTTTCCACCACGGCCGAGAACCAGATGCTTTCAAATTCCATGTACGTTCATAGTATTCCTAATAATAACGACAACCAGGATATAGTGAGCATGGGCGCGAATTCTGCGAATATGACCAGAAAGGTTATCGATAATAGTTTTGAAGTGCTTTCAACAGAGTTGGCTACAATTATACAAGCATTGTATTTCCTAGATTTTGACCAGAGCTTATCTTCGGCTACCAGATCTAAATTAGAGAAGCTAAGGGAACTTATTCCGCAGATTAAAGAAGACCGGCCATTATACGAGGAAATAAAGCATTTAAAAGAATTTATAAAGAATAACGAAGCTTACTAATCATGAAATACGCACTGGTAACCGGTGGATCAAGAGGAATAGGGAAGGCGATATGTCTTAAGATCGCTGCTGAATTGAAGTATAACATCCTGCTCAATTACAATTCGAATACCAAAGCTGCGCAAGAAACCCAGATCGAAATTGAGAAAATTGGGGTTAAATGTAATATTCTGAAATTTGATGTGGCAGATGCAGATGCCGTCCAAAACTCGCTTGATAATTGGAAAGCGGAAAACACTGACGCTAAAATTGAGATCCTGGTTAACAACGCTGGAGTTACCAAGGATGGCTTATTCATTTTTACTAATAAAGAATCCTGGAATTCTGTGATAGATACCAGTTTGGATGGGTTCTATAATGTGACCCAGGCAGTACTGAAGGATATGCTGAGAAGCCGGTACGGCAGGGTGATAAATATAGTTTCACTTTCAGGTTTAAAAGGCAATCCCGGACAGGTAAATTATTCGGCAGCTAAAGGGGCAGTGATCTCGGCTACTAAAGCCCTGGCCCAGGAGATAGGAAAACGTAAAGTGACGGTTAATGCTGTTGCTCCAGGCTTTATTCAGTCAGATATGACTAAAGATTTCGATGAAGAAGAATTCAAAAAACATATTCCTCTAAATCGATTTGGTGAAGCCGAAGAAGTTGCAGAACTGGTTAGTTTCCTGGCTTCTGATAAATCTTCCTATATCACCGGTGAGGTGATTAATATAAACGGAGGATTATACTCTTAGAATTATGGCGACCTGGAAAGGAAAATCTCGGGGCACGCTCTTAGGCTTTAAGATCTATGTACAAATTATAAAAAAGACCGGGCTATATACAGCCTATTTTGTACTTCTATTCGTAGCCCTTTATTTTATATTCTTTTCCTTTACTTCTACCAAAAGTACCTATTACCTTTTTAGAAAGAGACTGGGATATTCTGCACTTAGTTCTGCACTCAATGTTTACCGCAGCTATTTCACTTTTGGTAGAATACAGTTGGACCGAATTGCGATCACCAGCGGACTAAAACATAAGTTCTCCTTTGAGTTTGATGGAGTAGAACATATCAACAACCTGCTCAATCAAAATAAAGGCGGAATTTTACTTACTGCACATATTGGCAATTTTAACCTGGCCAAGCATTTTTTTGAAGAAAGACATTCAGAAGCGGTGGTGAACCTGGTCATAACCGATTTTGAACATAGGCAAATAAAGAATTATCTTGAATCTGTTACCGGTGCATCTGAGGTGAAAATCATTGTGCTTAATGAAGATCTTAGTCATATCTTCAAAATGAAGGAAGCCCTGGCTAATAATGAATTACTGGTATTTGCGGCAGACCGTTATTTGAAACATTCCAAAACTTATAAAGCAGAGTTTCTTGGGGAGCAGGTGAAGTTTCCTCAGGGACCTTTCAAACTTGCCGGTAGAAATAAGATACCTGTGCTTTTCGTTCATTTAATGAGGGAAAAGAATTTTCACTATCATTTTTACGCCAGGCCGTATAAACCCGAAAAATTCACTCCTCAGGAAATTTTAAAATATTATCTTGACGATCTTGAAAAAATGGTTAAACAATATCCTCATCAGTGGTATAACTACTACGATTACTGGAACGATTTTAGTTGAAAATGGCAGAAAACCTATTGCATCATCCAATTACCTCGCATGAGGAGATAAAAAATCTTATACCCCAAAAAGACCCTTTTGTTTTTGTTGATACTCTATATGAATATACAGCATTAACCGGCGTTACTGGATTTACAGTTCCAGAAAAGAATGTATTGCTTGATGGAAGAAAACTTACTGAAAGTGGTTTGATAGAACATATGGCGCAAAGTATGTCTCTTCACAGAGGTTACCAGGGTTCTCTTAGTGGGAATACTAAACCAAAAACCGGATTTATTGGGGTTATTAAAACTGTTGAGATCTTTTCCCAACCCGAAGTAGGAGAAGTTTTGAAAACCTATGTTGAGATACTACATGAGATCATGAATGTGACTTCGGTTTCGGCCAGGACCGAAAATGAAAAGGGAGTAGTGATCGCAACTTCAGAAATGAAAACTGTAACGGTAGAATGATGATGCCGGGACTGCAGACCATTACCAGTATGAAAGTCCGTTTTCATGAATGCGATCCTTTACAGATCGTATGGCATGGCAATTATTATAAATATTTTGAGGAAGGAAGAGAAGATTTTTGCTCACAGCATGGTATCTCTTACCTGGATGCGAAAAGAAATGGTTTTGCCACGCCTATTGTAAAAACCGAATGTGAGCATAAATTACCTCTTAAATATGGGGACGAGTTTGAAGTGCAAACCACTTTTGTAAATTCTGAAGCTGCCAAGATCAACTTTGAATACAAAATTTTTTCTGAAAGTAAATTGATTTGTACTGGCAGAACGACCCAGGTTTTTACGGATAAAAATTCTTAATTGGTACTTAACAATCCACCGTTTTTCTTAGATTGGAAAATGAAAATGGGATTGATTAAATGAGCCGGAACTACCTTTTAAGTGATTCGATAATTTCTCCAATAGGCTTTAGCACGAAAGAAAATCTTGCAGCTATTATAAGATCAGAATCAGCTTTAAAATTACACGAAAATTCGAAGTTTTTCGAGAATGGTTTTTATGCCGGGTTAATCGAGGAATCAATCATAGATGAGAAATTCAGCCGAATAGGGGAACCAGGTTATTATACCAAACTCGAAAAAATGATTATTCTGGCTATTCAGCAGGTGCTGGATAAACAGCCCGGTCTTAAGATAGAAAACACCGGACTCATCATTTCCACCACAAAAGGAAATATAGATCAGCTTGGGAAAACCAGATATTCACCAGATAGGGTTTATCTCTGGAAAATGGCTGAAGTAATTGCAGATCTCTTTGGGTTTAAGACAAAACCAATTTTAATTTCTAATGCCTGTATATCTGGAGCTTTGGCTATTAAGGCGGCGAATGATCTTATTTCCAGCGGAAGATTTACGAATGCTATTGTTGCGGGCGGAGACCTTGTTTCTGACTTTGTATTGTCTGGTTTTCAGTCATTTCAGGCTATTAGCCCGGAGCCATGCCGTCCCTTTTCTAATGACCGGCAGGGAGTGAGCCTGGGTGAAGCAGCAGCAGCTATTTTAATTGGTAAAGCTAATTCAGACGCTTCTGAAAAAGTAGCTTATATAGATGCAACTACGGCCAATGATGCCAATCATATTTCCGGTCCAAGCAGAACTGGAGAAGGCTTGTTTCAAAGTATTTCAAGGCTGTTCAGAAATAACAATATTAAGCCTTATCAAATTGATTTTCTCTCAGCACACGGGACTGCAACGATCTATAATGATGAGATGGAAGCCATCGCTTTTAACAGGGCTGGTTTAGAGCAAATCCCGGTAAATAGTTTTAAAGGTTATTACGGTCACACTCTAGGGACTTCGGCTTTAATAGAAAGTATTCTTACCAAGCACAGCCTTTTAAATGGTCAATTATTAAATTCTTTGAATTATTCGGCTTCCGGAGTATCTCAGGGTTTAAACATCATTCAGAAGAATGAGAAGAGAGAGTTGAAACTGGCACTAAAAACTGCCTCTGGTTTTGGAGGCTGTAACCTGGCTATGCTGCTGAAAAAAGAAAGTATATGAGTCAGGATCTATATATAACAAATTCAGTATTGATAAGGGATTCCAGGGTCTGGAAAAATGAGATGCTGATTTTTAAAAATGAAAACGAAGTTACTTTTTCTAAATTCCTCAAGGCCATTTACCGGCACCAGGAGCTTAAATACCCCAAATTCTTTAAAATGGATGGTCTTTCTAAACTGGGATATTTAGCCACTGAGATATTGACCAATGGTGAAATTCAGAATAAAAGCACCGCACTGGTATTCGCCAATTCTGCCTCCAGTCTGGAAACAGATGAGGCTTATGCTCAAACCATACAGGATTTTCCTTCGCCGGCGCTTTTTGTTTATACGCTCCCTAATATCATGCTGGGAGAAATAAGCATAAGGCATCAGCTAAAATCTGAAAACATTTTTTTTGTATCCCGGGAGTTCGATGCATCCCTTTTTATTGATTATTGCAGGGTCACATTTCAACAGAAAAAGGCAGAGAATATGCTTTGTGGCTGGGTAGACTTGCACAATAACGATTATGATGTATTTTTGTGGCAAATTGCCCGTAGCGGCGGAACTGATTTTAACGAAGAGGAGCTAAAGAAATTATACTTGTCTACCCATGAGTGACCTGCATACCGAATTAAAAAAAAGCATTATTGAACAACTTAACCTCGAAGATATGGAGGTGAGCGAAATTGAAAATGATGAGCACCTTTTTGGTGATGGCCTTGGGCTGGATAGTATTGATGCTCTTGAACTTATCGTGCTTCTTGAAAAAGATTATGGTATCAAACTTACAGACCCCAATCAGGGCAAGGAGATTTTTAATTCCATTAATACCATGGTCGATTTTATAGAGAAAAACAGGACGCGCTAAATTATGAGAGGCGTAGCCGTTACCGGAATGGGACTCGTTTCTGCTATTGGAAATAATATTGGAGAAACCCATGATTCCCTTAAGAGCGGCAAGGATGGTATTAGCTCACCTGAAATCCTCAAAACCAATCTTCAAGAACTGCCAGTTGGCGAAATAAAACTCAGTAATTCTCAGATAAGTGACATTTTGAAATTGCCTGAGTGTCATTCCTTTACCCGGGCAGCGTTGCTTGGGATTCTTGCCATCAAGGAATTGCTCTCGAACAGTGGTTATTCCAAGTTTCCGGAAGATACCGGTTTTATCTCCGGTACAAGTATTGGTGGTAGCGATAAGACCGAAGAGCATTTTTATGATTATAAAGATCATCCAGAATATCGCAAATATATTCAGGCGCAGCATCCTGGATTTACCACCGGGAAGATCGCCGAATATTATGATTTAAAAGGAGTGGTTACTACTATTAGTACCGCCTGCTCATCTTCTGCTAATGCCATCATGATGGGCGCAAGGATGATTGAGTCGGGGAAGCTCAAAAGGGTGATTGTGGGAGGTAGCGACTGTTTGACAAGGTTCACCCTGAATGGATTCAATTCTTTGAAGATCTTATCTAATGAAAAAAGCAAAGCTTTCGATAAAAATCGCAATGGCTTAAACCTTGGAGAAGCAGGAGCCTATATTATGCTGGAGGCTGAAGAGTTAATTAGGGATAAAAGAGTTCTGGGAAGAATTTTAGGCTACGGAAATGCCAATGATGCTTTTCATCAAACTGCTTCTTCTGAAAATGGGGAAGGAGCTTACCTCGCTATCTCGCAAGCTCTGAATAAGGCAAAACTATCAGCCCGGGAAATAGATTTTATAAATGCCCATGGAACGGGCACCAGGAATAATGACCTTTCAGAAAGCGTGGCTTTGAAAAGAATTTTTGGTGATGATATTCCAGATTTTAGCTCTACCAAGGCATTCACTGGCCATACGCTGGGTGCGGCCGGGGCGGTTGAAGCGATCTTCAGTTTATTGGCGATCCAGAATAGTGAGTTGTATCCTAATCTAAATTTTAATTCTGAAATGTTGGAAACAGAATTGACCCCCATAAGCCAATTTCAGAAGAAAGAGATCAATACGGTGCTTTCCAACTCCTTTGGTTTTGGCGGAAATTGTACATCTTTAATATTTCAGAAAGATGTATAAGATATATATCAATGGCATATCGTCTGTCTCTCCACAATCTGAAGATATTTTTGAGAATGATTTTCCGCAGACCTATAATGAAAATATACTTCCTGCTAGAAACGTAGATTACAAAGCACTTATTAAACCCATGATGCTAAGACGAATGTCTAAAGCGGTGAAAATGGGCCTTTACTGCTCCAAAAAGGCTTTGCAGGAGGCAGGTGTTATAAAACCTGGCGCTATTTTACTAGGTACGGGACAGGGGTGCATGCAGGATACTGAAAAATTTATGAGTAACATGCTGGAAAATGAAGAAGGTCTATTAAGCCCTACTTCTTTTATACAGTCTACCCATAATACGGTTGCAGGCCAAATAGCTCTGGATCTTAAGTGTAAAGGTCACAACATGACCTTTACCCAGAACTCCGCTTCTTTCGAAACTGCTCTTCTGGATGCTATTTTACTTTTTGGAGATAGGGAAATACAGGAAATCCTGGTTGGAGGAGTAGATGAGACTTCCAGGGAGTTTACTGGCTTTCAGAGACTGGACGGGCAGATCAAGGAGAAGTACATCCAAAATCTCGACCTTTTTGCTTCCGGAACCACGGGTACTATTATTTCAGAATCAGCAGCTTTTTTTTCTTTAAGTTCAGAAAGTAATGCCAGTACCTATGCCGAACTTAAGGATGTGCAAATCATTAATAGGGTCGAAAAGAGTGAACTGAACTCTAAAATCGAAGAATTTCTTTTCAGGAATAAAATGGTGCCATCACAGATTGATGTAGTTATACTCGGGAAGAACGGGGATAGTAGATTTGATCATTATTACGAAGATCTGCAGCAAGGATTGTTTTCAAAAAAATGCCAGGTAGGATTCAAACACCTGGTTGGAGATAATAATTCGATTTCATCATATGCCTGCTGGCTGGCTTCCAAAATTCTGAAAGAAAAGAAAATTCCGAAGATCTTTAAATTGAATACTATAAATTGCAATACTCCCCGGAATATTTTAATCTATAATCAATACCTGGGCAGGAACCACGGTCTAATCCTTTTAAAAAGCCATTGATCTATAAACTGATTAAAATTCTGTTCATAATTGCTGGAATTACTTCCATCGCTTTATACTTTCTTGATTATTGGCCGGCCTGGCCCGTATTTGTCATACTGCTTGGGTATGTTGCATTAATTCTGGTGCTATCAACTAATATCCAGCTTAACTTTTTTGTCAAGGCTTACCATAATAACCCGGGTTTTTCAGAAAATGCTGTGGGCCTAAGCTTTGACGATGGTCCCACCGAAGAAACGCTCAAAATTCTGGAAATTCTGGATCAACATCAGGCAAAAGCAGCTTTCTTTTGTATTGGCAGGAATATTGAAAAGTATCCCGAGATATTTAAGGAGATCGTTAATCGAGGTCATATTGTTGGAAATCATACATTTTCGCACACCAGGAAAATGGGATTCCTTAGCAGTAAGAGCATTCAGGAGGAGATAGATAAATGTGATAAGATTGCACGGCAAACAACCGGTTTGGATCTTAACCTTTTTAGGCCACCATTTGGAATCATCAATCCAAAGACTAGAAGGGCCCTAGAAAATACAGGTCACAAGGTCATTGGCTGGAATAAAAGACCTTATGATGCAATCACAAAATCTCCTGAGAAGATTATGCACAGGATCACCAAAGATCTTAAAAAAGGTGATCTTATCTTGTTGCATGATAATATGCCTAAGACTGCACCCATATTGGAACAATTGTTGGTTATTTTAAAACAACGTAATTTCAGGACTGTAAGACCCGATAAATTATTTGATATTCATGCGTATAATTAAACTCTTCATTTTCCTTTTCAGCCTAAACCTGTTGGCTCAAAACGGCACTTTAAGCAATTCAGAAAAACATGCTTTTAAATCCAGCGTGATCGAAAGATCCAAGGATATTAAAAGTTTCTCTGCCGAATTCTCCCAGGTAAAGCATATGGAAATGATGGATGGCAATCCCGAAAGCCAGGGAAAGGTTTACTATAAATCCCCTAATACTTTGAAGTGGGAATACACCAGGCCTTACAAGTATCAGTTACTCTTCAAGGATTCTAAATTATATATTGTAGAAGAAGGTCATTTGTCTGAGGTTGATCTTAGCTCTAATAAGCTTTTTGATAAAATGGGGGAATTGGTTGCCGGAAGCCTAAATGGAAAGATTCTAATGGCCGATGAGGATTTTGTTATCTCTTATCATCATGCCGGTCCACACGTAAAAACCATGATCATTCCAAAGGATCAGAATCTGCGCGAAATGTTTAAGGAGATTTGGATCAATTTCAATGCAGAGCATCTTATTAGGTCTGTGAGACTTATAGATCCATCTGGTGATTACACCGAAATCTCTATGAAGAATATCAAAATTAATCAGCCTATTCCACCTTCAGTTTTTCAAAACTAAAGTATCTTGCCTGCACTAAAAACCACCTATGATTTTAGAAGGCTTCTACATAATATCCAACACCTCTGTCGCAGGAGATTCTGCGGTAACTACCCTGAAAATAAATAAGGACCACGAGATCTATAAAGGTCATTTCCCGGGAAGACCGGTAACTCCAGGGGTTGTTTTAATGCAACTTTTTAAAGAGGAGGCTGAAAGGATTTTCGACAGAAACCTTCAACTTGTTCGTGCCGATAATGTAAAATTCACCGCAGTCTTCGATCCTACTCAGGATGATGAACTCATCCTGGATTCACATCTTACCGAAACAGGAGAATTTATTAAACTTAAAGGAGAAGCAAAGAATAAGAACGGTATCGTATTAAAGATCAACTCTTTGTATAAGACCCTGTAATCCTTGATAAGGTTAGGTTGCTCTCCCAATAAATAATATTTTTGCAGTAAATGATTTAAGAGTGAATAAAGAGCCGGTTTTTCAAAGAAGATTTGAAGATCTAAATTGCTGTGTTATAGTTCCCACCTATAATAACGCCCATTCACTTGACCAGTTTTTAGCAGATCTAAAACTTTACACGAACAGGATCATTATAATCAATGATGGATCTACAGACGGGACAGCCGGGATCCTTCGGAAGTATAGCGAATTTCATCATAAAGAGCATCCGGAGAATAAAGGGAAGGGGACGGCCCTAAAAACAGGATTTAAATTTGCTGAAAAATTGGGGTATGATTATGCGATTACCATAGATTCTGATGGGCAGCATTATCCTGATGATTTGGATGTGTTCTTAACTGAACTTGAAACCAGGAAAGAAAAAGATCCAGATTTATTGCTGGTTGGTGACCGTAATATGGGACGAGATGGTATTCCCGGGAAAAGCAGTAAAGGAAACAGGTTCTCCAATTTCTGGTTCCTGGTAGTTACAGGTATAGATCTTCACGACACCCAAAGTGGATACAGGCTCTACCCGGTAAAACTCATCAATTCCCTGAAACTTATCACCTGGAAATTTGAATTGGAGATAGAAGTACTGGTAAAGGCGGCCTGGAAAAAAGCTGAGGTGAAGAATATTCCCATCAAGGTTCTGTATCAGGAGGACCAAAGGGTAACACACTTTAGACCTGTCTGGGATATCGTGAGAATCGTTCTGCTTTATATGTGGTTCGTGCTTGTAAGTTTCTTTTACATACATCCAAGAAATAAATACCAGGATTTTAAAAACAAAGGTTTCAAGAGATTCTGGAAAGAAGATATTATCAAAAGTGAGGAGCCGCCTCACAAAAAAGCTGCAGCAATCGCTTTAGGAATATTCGTAGGCATTTCACCATTTTGGGGAATTCACACGCTACTGGTCTTCACTCTGGCGGCAGTTTTCAAATTAAATAAGGTTATAGCCTTCTTATTTTCGAATATAAGTATACCGCCTTTAATTCCTTTTATTGTATATGCCAGTTATCAGGCTGGTTCATTCATTACCGGGAATGGATTCGACTGGGATCTAAAAGTTCATAAATTTGACTCTGGCACCGATGTTTTTATGGGTTTATGGCAATATATAATGGGGAGTTTTGCCCTTGCAATTGTCATGGCAATAAGCCTGTGGATTGTGTTTTATTTTTTATTTTCGATCTTTAATCAAAAGCAGGTGGTAAAACCTTAATGCATAAAGCTTTCCACAATATTCACAACTACTTGAAAAACCATAAGGCGATTGGTTTTTCAGTTCTGTTTTTGTACGCTTTCATCGTTTCCTTTTTTGCCTGGAATATCAACCTGGAAGAAGATATTACCAAGCTTATCCCGGGAGGGGATAAGCAGCAAATGCTCAAAAAGATCCTTAAAGAAACCGATTTTTCAGATAAGCTTATCCTGAGTATTTCAGCCGAATCTAAAGAAGTTTCGCCAGATTCCTTGGTGCTTTATGCTAATGAACTTACCCGTATTCTTGAAAAAGATTATTCAGATTATATCCTGGAGATCAAAGGAAAAGTTCCTGAAAAGGACCTCAAACAAATCTATAATTTCGTTTATGACAATCTGCCTATTTTCTTAAATGATAAGGATTATGAGGAGATCGAGACCAGGTTACATAAGGACAGCATAAGAGGTCTCTTGTCTTCCGGTTACAGGCAATTAATGTCTCCTACCGGTTTTGTAACTAAAGATTACTTCTTAAGTGACCCTTTGAATTTCACAAATCTGGCTTTGGAAAAATTACAGGAATTACAGGTTGGTGATAATTTCAGCATTTACAAGAATTACCTGGTCACTAGTGACCGGCAGCATATAATATTATTTCTTGATCCTGCATTCCCATCTTCAGAAACCAGTGAAAACGAAAAATTTATCAAAGCTCTCGATCAAACGGTACAAAATCTGAATCATAATTATGCTTCAGTCGAAGCAAACTATTTTGGAGGAGTGCTTTATTCTCTGGCAAATGCAAATCGCATCAAAAAGGATATAAAGTTAACCATGGGGATTGCTATTAGTGTTCTACTGGTATTGCTTATATTTTTCTACCGTAAAGTCTATGTGCCGCTTTTATTATTTCTTCCCAGTTTACTGGCAGGTATTTCTGCTATCGCCGTCCTTAGCATCTTAAAGGGGAGCGTTTCGGCTATCTCATTAGGTATTGGCGCCATTTTGCTTGGAGTAACCTTGGATTATGCATTGCATATTTTAACTCATTTCAGGAATAATCGGGATATAGGGCAACTATATAAAGATATTAGCAAACCAGTTCTAATGAGCGGTATTACAACAGCCATCGCTTTTTTATGCCTCATTTTTGTGCAAAGTGAGGCCTTGAATGACCTGGGAATCTTTGCCGCGGTAAGCGTTTTGCTGTCTTCAGTTTTTGCCTTGATCATAATTCCACTTTTGTTTAATCCCGATCCAGAAAAAGCCGAAAAGACTACTTTTCTGGACAGGATAGCAGCTGTAGATTATTCAAGAATAAAACCATTGGTGCTGGGTGTGATCGCAATTTTTGTAATATCCCTTTTCTTTTTCAATAAAGTGCAGTTCAATAGTGATCTTTCAAAACTGAACTATCAACCTGAGCAAATTAAAGCTCTGGAAGAAAAAGTGGAAGGTCTTGCCGGTAGATCGGGTAAAAGTGTGTACATGGTTACTTATGGCAATACGGTGGATGAAGCACTTCAACAAAACAACAAGTTATATCAGCAGCTCCGGGAGTTTAAAAACGAAGGTTTTATACAGAATTTTAGCAGCATAGGCGGTGTAATATCTTCCACCACCACGCAGGATGCTAGGATCCAGAAATGGAAGTCTTTCTGGACGAGCTCTAAAAAAGATAGCCTGAAAAAAGATCTTTTAAGCACTTCTTCCAGTTATGGATTCAAGCCTCAAACCTTCAATAAATTCTATGATTTATTGAATGATGATTTTGAAACCATTGGTTTGAACGATTATAAGAATGCAGGTTCTTTATTCTTAAATGATTTTATTTCAGAAGGGGATGAGTTAGCGACGGTTACCAGTACAGTAAGTCTGCCAAAGAAAAATGCAGATGACTTCGTATCTTATTTTCAGGATGAAAAAGGTGTTTTTGCCCTGGATCGCAAAGCAATGAACCAGAACTTCCTGGGAAATCTAAAAGATGACTTTAACAAACTTATTCTGGTTTCAGTTCTGGCCGTATTTCTAGTTTTGTTGATTTCTTATCGCAATCTGGAAATAAGTCTTTTTACTTTGCTGCCTATTGCGATTACCTGGATCTGTGCCCTTGGCATCATGGGGCTGCTGGGGATCGAATTCAATATTTTGAATATTATCATCTCTACTTTCATCTTTGGATTGGGCCTGGATTACAGCATTTTTATTACCAATGCATGTCTTGATGAATATGAAACCGGGAAAAACGAGTTAAAGACTTACCAAACTTCCATCCTCATTTCAGTCATCACAACTTTACTGGGAATGGGAGCCCTCATTTTCGCCCAGCATCCAGCCTTAAGGTCGGTTTCCATAATATCGATAATTGGAGTGATCACTGCCGTTAGTGTTAGTTTTGTGCTGCAGAGAGCTATCTTCCGAAAATTAATTCTAAACAGGGTAGAAAGCGGGAAGGCGCCATTTTACTTGAGACAACTTGGAGATTTTAAGGGAAGGATCACCGGGACTAAAAGTGAAAAGCTTTACAGGAAAAGAGCTGTGCTGGATAATTTCAGATATAAATCTGTTTATCCACTGGCGCGGAAAAGGTTCAGAATCATCAGAGAAAAAAACCTAAGGATTAGTAATTATATTGAAAATGGGGAGAGTGTGGCTGTTGTCAATTCTGGTTATGGTATTATCCCATTATTCCTTTCCTATAAATTTGAAGGCTCCAGTATTCACGCGCTGGAAGTTGATAGAGAATCCTTAAAGATCTCGCAAAGTACCGCCAGATCGAACTCTGCAGATATTTCATTTTATCAGCAAATCGAAGAACTTCCTGGAGCATTGGTTTATGTGATCTATGGTAACTTTGAAAATGAACGGGAATTAAAAGAACTAATTAAGAAAAATGCTCAAAAAGTCATTTTCATAGATTCAGACTTTCCAAACAGGTGGCTGCTGGATCTTAATTTTGAGATCATTTATCGCCAGAATAATATCCTTGTGCTAAAAAAAGCGGAATAAATGAAAGTAAGATTTTCAGTCATATTACTTGTTTTTTCAATGCTTTCCTCTTGTGGGGTTAAAAAGTCCCTACAGCAAAGACCCGATGTTTCTGGTATTGAAAAAATTGATACGACCAGAGTAAAACATAGCGAAACTTTTTTTAGTCTCGGGAAGAACCAGCTTTACCAAAATAAGCAAGGGATCTGGGAGCTATACCTGGAAGGCAATCCTCTGGAAAGGGGAGTAGCCAATGGTAATTTAAGCCGGGAGCTTATTCATCACCAAGAAATAGCTTTTATGGATAAACTTCAGGAAATGGTTCCTTCAGCAGGTTATCGCGGTTTTTTAAAGAGGATTATTTCCTGGTTCAACAGGAAAATGTATCTACACGTTCCTGAAGAATATAAACAGGAGATCTACGGCATTTCGCGTTACGGACTGGAGCGTTATGATGATTTCGCGCCGGGATACGTTAGAATGCTTTATTTTCATGGTGCACACGATATTGGTCATGCTTTGCAGGATTTGATGCTGGTGGGCTGTACTTCCTTTGCAGCCTGGGATTCTAAAACCGAAGACGGGGAGTTGTTATTAGGGCGTAATTTTGACTTCTATGCGGGTGATGAATTCGGGGATCAGAAAATTGCTGCATTCATAAATCCCGATTCCGGCCACAAATTTATGATGTATACCTGGGGTGGTTTTATCGGTGCAGTAAGTGGCATGAATGAAAAGGGAATTTCAGTAACTATCAACGCGGGAAAATCTAAAATCCCCTTGCAGGCTAAAACTCCTATAAGTCTTTTAGCTCGTGAGATCCTGCAGTATGCATCAAGTACTTCTGAAGCTGTTGAGATCGCCAAGAAGAGAGAGGTCTTTGTGTCTGAATCTATTATGGTGGGGAGTGGGGATGAGCGCAAAGCGATCTTATTAGAGGTTGCTCCCGGGAATTTTGGGGTTTATGAAGTTCAGAATTCAAACGAACTTATCTGCAGCAACCACTTTCAAAGTGAACCATACCTGGATGATAGCAGGAATCTTAAAACCATCGCAGAAAGTCACTCCAAGTACAGGTATGACCGTATGCAGGAACTTATTGCTGAAACCGAAAAGATTGACCCGGAGAAAGCAGTGGCAGTTCTAAGAAATATGAACGGGCTTGAAGATAGGGAAATTGGTTACGGCAATGAAAAAGCCATTAATCAGTTACTTGCTCATCACGGCATCGTTTTCAAACCAAAAGAGCGCAAGGTTTGGGTTTCTTCCAATCCATACCAGATGGGAGAATTTGTGGCCTACGACCTGGATGAAGTTTTTGCAAAATTTGAAAAAGGACTGGTTGAAGGTTCAGTTGCAGATGTGGAAAATAATATTGCCGAAAGTAAATTTGTACGTTCTGAAGCCTTCCGCAATTATGAGGAATTCCGAAAACTGGAGGTTAAAGTGAAACAGGAATTAGCTGAAAATAAACCAGTCTCCATAGTTGAGGCTGAAAAACTGGTAAGACTGAATCCGCAATTCTGGGAAGCCTGGTATCTGGCAGGAAAGATCTATTATCTGAAAGAAAATTACAAGCAGGCGGTAATTCACTTTAAACAGGCAGAAAATAGAGAAATCACCACTCTGCCCGACGCTAAACGGGTTCAGAAAATGATCAAAAAAAGCTATCGAAAATTATAATATGAGCGATCTGTCTTTTGAGAAAATAGAGCAAATTAAAGCCGGGCAATGGAAATTGCTCAGGAATCAAATAGAATATATCTCGAAGAACTCCCCATTCTACAAAAGACTTTTTCAAGAAAATTCCATAGATCTTCAGGAGCTTAAGACGTTTGAGGATCTAAAAAAAATACCAGTCACCACTAAGGAAGACCTGCAGCGCAAAAATTCAGAATTTTTAGCCGTTCCCGAGGCTGCTATTATAGATTATGTTACCACCTCGGGAACATTGGGAACTCCGGTAAATTTCGCCCTCAATAACGCCGACCTGGACCGCCTTGCCGAAAATGAGTATAGATCTTTTGCCCAGATAGGGATTAAAAAGGAAGATAAGGTTCAGATCACTACTACCCTGGATAGAAGATTCATGGCTGGCTTAGCTTACTTTCTTGGTTTAAGAAAGCTAGGCGCCGGAATTATAAGGACGGGCAGCGGGTTGCCTCAATTACAATGGGAAAGTATAGAAAGATTTAAGCCAGATTACCTGGTTGCTGTACCCTCATTTTTATTGAAAATGATTCAGTATGCCGAGGAGAATAATATCGATTATAAAGATTCTTCTGTAAAAGCAGCTATTTGTATAGGCGAACCTTTAAGGGACCAGGAATTCAATTTGAATGCTCTCGGAAAGAAAATCACCGAATTGTGGAATATAGAACTTTTTTCCACCTATGCTTCTACAGAAATGTCTACAGCTTTTACCGAATGCCTTGCACACCAGGGTAACCATGTAGCTTCAGATCTTATTTATACTGAAATTCTGGATGAAAATGGACAGCAGGTTCCACCAGGAGAAGTGGGAGAATTGGTAGTAACTCCACTAGGAATTCAAACTATGCCGTTGTTAAGATTTGCTACAGGTGATATGCTTACTTTTTGGGAGAATACATGCATTTGCGGCAGGAATTCTAAAAGGCTTGGACCTGTGTTAGGTAGAAAGCAGCAAAAGATCAAATTTAAGGGTACCAGCTTATACCCACAGCACATTATTGAGGCATTGAACGCATATGGGAAAATCGAGAACTTCCTTATCGAAGCTTATCTTGATGACCTAAATAATGATAAAGTTATAGTGATAGCTCCAGATTCTTTTGACCAGATCGAAGAATTAAAAGATTACCTAAGATCACACCTGAATGTTACCCCCGAAATAAGAGTTCTGCCAGCTGCAGAGCTAATTAAAATGAAATTCCCCAAGATGAGCAGAAAACCTCAGGTTTTCAGGGATTTTAGATGATCAGGATTTCTCACAAAAGATTACAATTTTCTCACCTTTCATATTTGTAGTGAAAAAGATATAATCCTTTCCACCTTCTTTGATCCTGAATTTTTTCCGGATATTTTCTACGGTTTCCGGAAAATTTCTGGTGGTGATATTAGCTTTTTTAGATTTAAAGTATCGCTTTAAGTGAGACGGCTTAAAATCTTTAATATCTATAATCTTGAATTTTCTTCCGGGAAATTCTATAAGCTCTTTTGAAGTGTATAAATGAGAATGTTGTGCTAGTTTTTTCGTCCCGGTTTTACGAGCTAAAAGATCGAATAAACTACTCTTCATAATGGCCGAGTTTGGCTCATATAAATAATTTTCAGGTAAAGCATATTCAATAAAATTTTCTTCATTTAATGCTTCATTTGAAAATTGTTGGATCGAATCTTTTTCAAAATTGATCGTTTTGATAAGCAGACTTTCTCCATGATCCTTTTCCAGAAGCCAGAGCAATTCCTTTACTTCATTTCTAACTGCGATGATATGTAACTCCTTTACAAATTTCAATTCAGACATGCCGGAAGTGATATCCAGAATTGGAGAAGTTTTTATCAATATTCTGGATGTGTGCTGAAATAGTAATAGCAGGTTGGCGGGAATATTAGGTTCACAGTCCTTAAATTTGAAAACTTTCCCACCGTGATTATCCCTTCGTGCGGGATCAGCATAGATCCAATCGAATTTATCATTCGAATTTTGGAGAATATTGAGTCCGTTACCTGTGTTTATCTTTATATTACTTGCTCCAAGAACTTTAAAATTATGCCGGGCGATTTCAGCCAGGTCGGCATTTAATTCACAATAGCTGAAATTGTTGAAATGCTGTGAAATATAATACGTATCTATTCCTAGACCGCCGGTAATATCTATACCGTTTTCCCCCTTGATTAAAGAGGCTTTGTATTTTGCGGTTATTTCTGAAGAGGTCTGCTCCAGGTTAAGTTTGGGTGGATAAATGATATCAGGGTTATTATAAAGCTCTGGAAACTTTTTTTCAGCCACCTTAAGGCCCTTAATCTGTATTGCCAGATCCTGTATGCCTACATGCTCAAAAGGACTTCCTTTAAGGATAAGTGCCGGCAGGTCTTTTTTTTGATTCTGTCGAATAAATTTTGAGACTTCAGGATCTAAAAGTGCCTTGTTTAGCATGAGCTTTTACAGGTCTCTAGTTAATCTTTTAACGATCTTGTATTCGCTTAGAGATTCCTTGGCAATAACCTTTAAAGCGGTGTAGAAGGGTACTGCTACGACCATCCCGGTAATACCAAACATTAATCCCGCAATCAAAATAACGAGGAAGATCTCAAGCGGATGCGATTTTACACTTGCACCAAAGATCATGGGTTGAGAAATAAAATTGTCTATTAACTGGCAGATACCGTAGCCCAACATAACATAAATTAGTCTGGGTAGGATCACCGAAGTGAAATCTGCACCCAGGAAACTGGAGATCACAAAAAGTCCCATAAGAATCCCGGCCAAAAGCGGTCCCAGGTATGGTACCAGGTTTAAAAATGCACAAATAAAGGCAATAGCGATTGGATTGTTGATCTCAAATACTGTTAGAAGTATGGTGTACAAAATGAAGAGTACAGATATTTGCAATGTGAGTCCTACAAAATACCTGGACAGTAAGACCTTAATCTTGTTGAATACTCTCTGGAATTTCTGCTCTTCTCCGCGATTTGCAAAAACAAGAATACTGTTAAGCATTAGTTTGCTATCCTTAAGAAAGAAGAAGGAAATGAACAGAATAGAAAATACTGCTATAAGTGTGGCTCCAAGAATTCCAAAGACATTGTTTAAAAATTGAGGGATAAGGCTTACATCAAAATTTTTAACGAATTCACTTCTTTTAAGTCCTTCAATAATATTTATCTCTTCAACACCCAGGTAGCTGTTAATCTGTGTGTTAAGGTCGTTAAGGTCACTTTTAAATGCTTCTATATCAATTTGACCAAGATATTTGCTCTGCTCGATAACGATTGGAACAAAAACGAAAATAATACCTACAAAAACAGAAAGAACAAGGATCAAAACAGTAATCACGGCGAGTTGATTGGGTAACCTAAGTTTGTTCCTTAGAAATATAACGATTGGTCTTCCAATAAGGGCAATTACGGCTGCAACGGCGACGTAAACAATTACAGACTGGACTTCCCATAAAAAGTAGAGCAGAAGAACGATACCAATCATGATACCTGTAGCTCTTAAAATTCCATTTGCAAATTCATGTGCTTTCACAGCGTAAATATATTATTTCTTAGCAAACTTGTTCAATGCTTTAGTAATTTCGTATAACGCGATACCAACAGACTGTGCTACATTCATGCTGCTATTTTCACCAAACATTTCTATATGGTGAAAGTCCTTACACAGGCTTAGAATATCTTCTGATACTCCATGCCTTTCATTTCCAGCGACTAAGACCAGTTTTTCCTCCTCCTGGACATTGATCATTTGAACTGGTGTACTGCTAGAGGTGATCTCTATGGCAATAGATCTATACCCGTTTTGCTGAAGATCCTTTAAAACTGCCACGGGGTCCTTGTAGAATTCATGTGAAACTGAATTATAGGTATTTCTGGCCGTACGCTTAAGTCTGTTACTTTTTAGGTTTGGAGCGGTACGGCAGAAAATGATCTTTTCAATTCCAAAGGCATCTGCCAGTCTAAAAAGACTGCCAAGATTGGCTTCCCCCATCACATTGTCCAGTAACAGGATAATTGGAAATTCCTTTTTTTGAAACGAGGTTTCGTTATGATTAAGTTGGTCGATCAATTCTCGAAGGCGTATTTAACAATGTTAGCACCCATTTTTAAGGCTTTTAGTCGAACTTCTTCAGGATCATTATGTACTTCAGGGCTTTCCCAGCCATCGCCGAGGTCACTTTCAAAAGTAAATAGTAAAACTAACCTGTCCTTTTCAAAGATCCCGAATGCCTGTGGTGGGAGCGCATCATGTTCATGTATTTTAGGCAAACCATTAGGAAAATCGAATGCTATGGAAAAAATTGCATGATTCGCGGGAACTTCTGTTAGCTCTTTCTCGGGGAATAATTTTTTGATCTCGGTACGGATGTATTTATTCATTCCATAATTATCATCGATATGTAAAAAACCTCCGCTAAGAAGATAATTCCTTAGGTTTTCCACCTCTGCATCGTTGAAAACCACGTTCCCGTGCCCTGTCATATGCACTAACGGAAACTGGTAAATATCAGTGCTTCCCGGCTCTACGGTTGCAGGTTTTTCATCTATGCGGGTATTGATATTGGAATTACAAAACTTAATAAGATTGGGAAGAGCCGTGGGATTAGAATACCAGTCACCGCCACCATTATATTTTAAAACCGCTATTTCCTGGGCACTGGACACACCAGAAAACCCGATAAGAATTGTATATAGTAAGAGCCGCAACATTTTCATTTATAATTCCTGATTTTTCATCGCAACCGTATGGCAGGCGACAATCGCAGCCGTTTCTGTTCTAAGCCTGCTGTCTCCAAGGCTTATTTGTTCCCAGCCCTTTTTCAATGCCATTTCAATTTCTTCCTTACTGAAGTCCCCCTCTGGTCCTATAAGTATATTTACAGCCTGCCATGGATGAACTTTCTTTTGAAGATATGGTTTTTCCATCACATCCTCACAATGAGCGATCAATTTAGCGCCATGAAGTTTCTCTTCCATGAAATCTTTGAAAGTAACAGGTTCATTCAGCTTCGGAAAACGGGAATGTAGAGATTGTTTCATGGCGCTAAGAAGTACTCTTTCATAACGCTCAAGTTTTACTACTTTTCTTTCACTATGATCACAAATAATAGGAGTGATCTCGTGAACTCCGATTTCCATTGCTTTTTCTAAAAACCATTCATATCTATCATTCATCTTGGTAGGAGCCACTATCATATGCAGATAGTAGGGAGGAGGCGGTTCTTTTTCTGCTGAAATGATCTTTACCGTACATTGTTTCATGTCGGCTATGATGATCTCAGCTTTAAAGGTCAATCCTTTCCCATTGGTGATATTCAGGATATCGCCTTCACTCTTACGTAAAACCTTTACAATATGCCTGCTTTCATCCCTTGGAAAGCTTACCTGCGTGTCTTTTTCAGTGATCTCAGGATTAAAGAATAATTGCATATTAAAATTTATATCTGGATTGTGCGGTAACGGAAAAATCTGCAAAGTCCTCTTTTAAGAATTTATGGTACCCGGCAATCCCTATCATGGCTGCGTTATCTGTAGTATATTCAAATTTAGGGATGTAGCATTTCCATCCCCATTTATTTTCAGCATCTTTCAACGCCTGTCTAATACCACTGTTTGCAGATACACCACCCCCGATAGCTACCTGGTTGATTCCGGTTTCCTTCACCGCTTTTTTTAGCTTATCTACAAGTATTCCTATGATGGTGTATTGAATAGAAGCGCAAATGTCTTTAAGGTTCTTTGCAATGAAATCTGGGTCATTCTTGGTCTCTCTCTGCACAAAATATAGTACTGAAGTCTTAAATCCGCTGAAACTGAAATTCAACCCGTCTACTTTTGGTTTTGGAAATTGAAATGCTTTGGGGTTTCCCTCGCGCGCATATTTGTCTACCAAGGGTCCGCCGGGATAAGGCAGGCCAAGAATTTTTGCGCTTTTGTCAAAGGCTTCACCTACCGCATCGTCTATGGTCTCACCAATTACTTCCATTTCAAAATAGTCGGTAACCTTTACAATCTGGGTGTGTCCACCACTAATGGTCATCGCCAGGAAGGGAAACTCGGGTTTATCGAAATCTGGTTCTTCTATAAAATGCGCCAGGATATGTGCCTGCATGTGATTTACCTCAATAAGAGGAATGTTTAGCCCCATGGCCAGAGATTTGGCAAATGAAGTACCAACAAGTAAAGACCCCATTAATCCAGGACCGCGGGTAAAGGCGATTGCAGAAACATCTTTTTTATCGATATTTGCCTTCGCCAGTGCCTGGTGAATTACTGGTACGATATTTTGCTGGTGAGCCCGTGAAGCGAGTTCTGGGACTACCCCTCCATATTGCTGATGCACTTCCTGGGTCGCAACAATATTAGAAAGGATTTTTCCGTTGCAAAGTACAGCTGCAGCTGTATCGTCGCAGGAAGATTCAATGGCGAGAATGTTGATTTTTTGGTCTAGCATCAGAAATTATTGAACATAGAAGTTGTAAATTAGACGCAAAGTTAAAACATAAAAGCGTATCAAAAAATTCTTGAAAATACTAACTAAAACGCTGGTTGCCCTCGTTTTGTTATTCATTATTTTATTGATAGTATTTTCTATTCCTTCAGTGCAAACATCTGTTGCTAAAAGGCTTACCGATTCCCTTAGGGAGAAGAATGATGTGAATCTTTCTATTGGTCGTGTCTCTTTAGGGTACTTTGGGAGGGTTAAGCTCAATGAAATATATGTTGAGGATCATCATGAAGATACCTTATTAACGGCAAGAGAGATACGCTCATCTATCTTAAGTTTAACCAGTCTTATCAACAATTCTCCAAATTTAGGGGACACCCGGGTGGAGGGCCTTAATCTGCATATGCGCAGGTACAAAAATGAGGACCGCGATAACCTGGGTATTCTTATCGAAAAATTACGAAAAGAACCTAAGGGAGATCCACAGCATTTTGAGCTCAATGCTAAAAATGTTCAGATACTGAATAGCAAATACAGCTATATAGATGAGAACCTTGATGCACAGGATGTTTTGATCGTTGATAGTTTGAACATCTATGCCAACGAATTGCAGATTGATGATGAAAATATCGATATAGACATTGGTATGCTTCGCGGTTATGAGCATCGCGGGATCAAAATTAACAATCTCAGCACTCAATTTCATTATGATCCCACCAGAATGCATTTAGAGCAAATGCAATTGCAAACACCTGGATCTGTTATAAATGCCGATCTATATTTTAATTATGAACTTTCAGATTTTGCAGATTTTGAGAACCTGGTGCAGGTTGAAGCCAGTTTTAGAGAAAGTGTATTGTCCAGTAATGATCTAAAAGCATTTTATGATGGTTTCGGAAATGACCAGATCC
>JBFIMP010000007.1:0-26142 GCA_041611635.1 Christiangramia sp. | reverse complement strand
AAAAAGAACCAGTATTCCCAGCGCAATAGGCACATCTATATTAAGTAGGCCAGACCTTAAACCTTTATATGCAGAAGTAAAATAGTCTCTACCTGAATAAAATACCACCGGAAGAGAAAAGCTGAACATCAGCCAGCGGAACAAATGTTTAAACTTATCCAGCCAGAACTCATTGATTTCGAAATATTCTGGAAATGAAAGGAACATAATATTCCCGAAAGCAAAACCAGCCACGCCTAATTTATAGATCAGGCTTCGATCTACGTTCGACTCACTCTCTTCATAATTATCCAGGGAAATATTGGGCTGGTAGCCAATACGAGCAAGTAAAAGCACGAGGTTCCTTAGGCTTATGTCTTCTGAAGAAAAGCTCAACCTGATCTTCTTTTTTGGAAAATCTACCTGCGAGCTTTTTATTCCCTTATCCAGTTTATGAAGGTTCTCCAATATCCAGATACAGGAGCTACAATGTATTGAAGGTATACGAAAAGATACTATCTGAGTATCGCCATGGTCAAACTCAAGTAATTTGCCCACGATCTCTTCATTTTCCAGGTAATCATATTTTGCTTCACTTACCTTTGGGGAAATCCCCGGGTTTTTTTCAAGATCATAATAATAGGTAAGATCATTACTGTTCAATATTTCAAATACAGTCTTGCAGCCTGAGCAGCAAAAGGTTTTTTCTGAATGTAATATTATCCCGTCCTGGCATTCCTGGCCGCAATGAAAACATAGTTCCATATCTATAAATAACTATAAGGACACAAAACTGAAAATTTGAAATTTCAGAAAATATGACCATGGTTAGGGAATTCTTTTTTTTCAAACTAAAACGTTATCGCAGATTGAGGTCCCTTCAAAAGTTCCCAAAAGCTGATATTCATCATTATTTCCCTTGCATTCGTAGTGCAACTTTGTACTGATTAAAAAATGTAACCGATATGAAACCTTACAGAATTTTATGGATGTTAACAGTAGCACTTCTTTTAAGCTTTGGAATGAAGGCTCAATCTTATAATCTGAATAATGAAGCTTCTAATCTAATTATAGAAGGTACTTCTAATATTCACGACTGGACCATCAAAGCAAAAAACAAGGAAGGAATTCTTATCACCGATTTTGATAACGGACAACTGAAAGGCATCGAGAAACTGGAATTTACGGTTAAAGCTAAAAGTCTCATGAGTGGCAAAAGCGGAATGGACAAAAATACCTACGCTGCCCTTAATACAGACGTCTACAAGGACATCACCTATAAATTGAAAAAGGTAAATGAGATTAACCAGATCTCTGGAGATGATTTCGAAGTAAAAACTACCGGAAGTTTAATGATTGCCGGCACAACTAAGGATATCAATCTCAATTTCAAACTTAAAAACAGTAATAATGAACTGGTTCTTACCGGTGAACACAAAATAAACATGACCAATTTCGGAGTAGAAGCTCCAACGGCGATGTTCGGAACCATTAAAACCGGGAAAGATGTCGTGGTAAAATTTGAATCTTACTTTAAAATATAACCTCAACCTTAAAATTAAAAAACGATGAAAACTATTACACAAATACTCAGTCTAGCCCTCATTACCTTAATGGCTCTGCCGGCAGTGGCACAAACCCAAAGAGACCTGGATAATTTCCGTTATCGTGATCAAAGAGGGATTAATCAATTTGAAGCTCCTAAAGACACCGTTTCTACTTACGACGGATTGCATGTAAGAATAGGTGGAGCTTCTACCCTGCAGTTCCAGGATCTGTCACATGAAAACTCCAGCAGTATAGAACTAAAAGAGCTTGAAGGAAACTTCAACCTGGCCACCGCAAACCTTGATCTTGACGTAGCACTTTATGACGGGGTGAGAATGCACTTAAGAACTTATCTTTCTTCTCAACATCATACCGAATCTTACGTAAAAGGTGGATACATACAGATAGATAAACTCGAGTTCATCAGCGAAGGCTTTGCGAAAGGACTTATGGACCATTTGAGAATCAAAATTGGTCACATGGAGAACAACTATGGTGATGCGCACTTTAGAAGAACAGACAATGCGATGGCAGTTTATAATCCATTTGTTGGAAACTACCTGATGGATAGTTTTACTACAGAAGTTGGTGCAGAAGCCTATTACTTTAGCGGCCCATGGTTGGCCATGGTAGGATTCACTAACGGTAAACTGAACCAGTCTACTGCCGGTGACGGGTCTACCAGTCCTTCATGGCTAGCAAAATTTGGATATGACAACCAGGCGGCAGATGGTCTGCGATTCAGACTAACAGGGTCTTTATTCCATAGCCCAAGCAATTACGGTAGAGGTAATTACCTTTATAATGGTGACCGCGCCGGTAGCCGTTACTACAACGTATTCACCGATGTTGACGGAAAAGGCGACACCTTTAGAGCAGGTCGTATCCCAACTTCTTTTAGAAATGAAATGACCTCTGTAATGTTCAACCCATTCCTGAAGTATGGCGGACTTGAATTCTTCGGGATCTTTGAAACCTCCAGCGGTAGAGATAAAAATGAATCTAGCGACAGAAACTATACTCAGTTATCTGGAGAACTTATCTACAGATTTGGAGGTAACGACGACCTCTATCTAGGAACCCGTTACAACACTGTGAGCGGTGAACTAAAAACAGGTGAGGATATCAATGTGAATAGATTCCAGCTTGGTGCAGGATGGTTCATGACCAAAAACATCCTTATGAAGGCTGAGTATGTGAACCAGGACTATAAAGACTACCCATCAAGTGACATCCATTACGAAGGCAACTTCAAAGGATTCACTCTGGAAGCGGCTATTAGTTTCTAGTGTTTGAATAATCATCTTCGGGCGGGGTCTCTGGTTGAAAAACTTAAGAAACTCTGCCCGAATTATTTCTAATCTTCTCAATTTTCAAGATCATGAAACATCTGCTAATTTTATGGGGATTATTGTTTTGCTCTCTAATCCTTAATGCTCAAAAGGATTTCGAAAAAAGGAATATTATGATATTGGCAGATAGTGAATTGATCATATCTGGAAAGACCAATGTTAATAAATTCGATTGCCGGTTCGATATCAACCTTATTACTTATAAGAGAAATATTAAATATATACAGGATGAAGGTTCTATCAACTTCAATGACCTGAAGCTCAATTTACTTATTAAGGGATTTGATTGCGGTCATAAAAGAATGAATGCAGACTTCCAGGACCTTCTAATGTGTGATAAATTTCCGGAGATAGTCATAGAATTGGATAAAATCGAGTTCGTATCTACAGAATTTATAAAAGCTTTTATTACGGTACATCTGGCAGGGATCACCAACACCTATAATTTACCCGTACAAACTCATCAGGATCGCTTTATTGGTAAGTTCGAGATGAATATTCGTGATTTTGGGCTGGAACCTCCAAAAAAAGCACTGGGACTTATTGAAGTTGATGAAGAGATAGAGGTTCAATTCGATCTTAAGATCTCCGGCTAGATAATCTCTCGGAATTTCATTAAATTCTATGGCTTTAAAAAAATTGACAAAAAAGAAAAAATTCTATGAAAAGTTTAAAAATCGTGTCCCCTCAGGAAGCTGTTAGCCAGGTTAAATCTAACCAGCGAGTTTTTCTACAGGGAGCCGCCATGACCCCCAATGTTCTTATAGACGCACTTTGTAACCGATATAAGGAATTAGAAAAAGTTGAACTTATACAAATACACACCGAAGGAGAAGCACTATACACCCAACCACCTTTCCAGGATTCTTTTATGACCAATAGTTGTTTTGTTGGGACCAATGTAAGATCTGCAGTAAACTCAAATTTCGGGGCTTACATTCCTATCTTTTTAAGCGAGATCCATGTGCTTTTTAGAAGAAAAATCCTGCCACTTGATTTCGCTTTTATACAGGTATCTCCACCAGATAAACATGGTTATTGCTCGCTGGGAGTTTCTGTAGATATCACTTTACCGGCAATCCAGAACGCCAAAAAAGTCATCGCGCAGATAAATCCAAATGTTCCCAGAACTCATGGAGATGGCATTATCCATTTAGACAGAATCGATGCCGCTATAGAAGTAGACCAGCCAATACATGCACATCATATAAGTGAACCTACCGGAATCGAAAAACAAATAGGCAAGCACGTTGCTGAACTTGTGGAAGATGGAGCTACTTTACAAATGGGTATCGGTGGAATTCCAAACGTGGTTCTTAATAACCTAACTAATCATAAACGACTTGGTATTCATACCGAAATGTTCTCTGACGGAATTTTACCTCTTATAGAAAAAGGGGTCATTACCGGCGAGGAGAAAGAAATTAAGACCGGGAAACTGGTAACCTGCTTTGCGGTTGGCTCTCCAAAACTTTATGATTTTGTAGACGACAACCCTTTAGTGCACTTCAAAGAAGCAGCTTATACCAACGATACCTCTATAATTAGAAAAAATCCGAAAGTTACCGCGATAAATTCTGCCATTGAGATCGATCTCACGGGGCAGGTTTGTGCAGATACCATTGGAAAAGTACAGTACTCTGGTGTAGGTGGCCAGATGGATTTCATACGGGGTGCCTCACTTTCTGAAGGTGGTAAAGCAATTTTTGCCATGCCTTCTGTAACTAAGAACGGAGTTTCCAAGATCGTTCCTTATCTAAAAGAAGGTGCCGGGGTGACCACTACACGTGCTCATGTGCATTATATCGCAACAGAGTATGGAGTCGTAAATCTATTCGGAAAGAACCTTAAACAGCGTGCAGAGGCCCTAATATCGATATCTCATCCAGATCACAGAGAGGAACTCTCCAGGCAGGCTTTTGAAAGACTGAACGCTTAAAAATAGAGGTTATTTGCGAGCGCAGTAAAACCAGGCGCGACGAATTCAGGATGGTAGCCAGGATCAGTAAACTACCGCGCTTTGTGGCATTTCGCTCGCAGATACTTCATCTAATTTCAGCTGTATGACGTTTATTGCCCACCATCATCATATTTCAAAAATATTCAGGCAAATACAATTGATCTGCGATTAAAAAATCAGAAAAAATGATGAAAGGGCTCTATTAAATCTTTGGCGATGATCAGTTTTTAATAACCGAGACTTTCAACAGTAATTAACCGTGATAGACAAAGATAGGGATCTCCACGTTCATATGGGCAGAAAACCCATATTCGGCATGAAGCAACCTGTCGCAAATAGTCAGATTCTTGCCAATTATGAAAATGATATCAAACTGCCGTTGTATATTCTTGAACAACTCCCTGGTAAACGGAACAGGGGTTTTAAAAGGGATTTTATTTTTTATCGATTCAGGATATTCTATATCTCCATCCTTGATCTCGAGCAAAGTAAATTCTGAAGTTTTCAAATAATCAAGATTGTCGAGTATACTGTCTTTTTCCTCGCTGGATAAGATCGCGTGATCTATAGGAAAAACGGCTTTTTTCAGGTTATGGTAAATGCATCCTGTAGGAACCGCAATAATATTACACTTTATCTTTCTTACAATATCGTAGGCATGATCTCCTAAGATCGGGTGAACATGATCATCCTGGCTCACCGCCCCAATGAATATCAGGTCTATTTTATTGTCGATCAGCGCTTTTCGAACGGCTTCGATCAAATTCTCAGATGAAAATAAGGTATGAAATTTATGCTCTTTATTCCGGGTGTATTTTTCCAGCATCTTTATTCCGCTCTGCAATTGGCTAAGAGTGCCCACCAGTTCGATCTCAAAATTATCGCTGGCAGATCTAGTGAAATTAAAATTGTGAATATTCAATAGATAAAAGTTTGCCGCAGTTTTTTGAAGAAAATCTACCGCATATCTACCTGCGTTTTCGGAAGTTTCTGAAAAATCGGTTAGAATTAAAGCGTTCATGGATAATCTCTTAATACCACGAAATTAGGCGAAGTATCTAACCGAAAAAATGATGAAAATCAGTTCTCACAAACTAAGGAAAAACGCGCACTAATTAATCTTCTTCAACGCTTCTGAATCCAGCAATTTAATATTACGCCCCTCGATCTCGATAAGACCTTCTTTTTTGAATTCTGAAAGAGTTCTTATGAGACTTTCTGGTGCCATTCCGGCAACACCGGCAAGGTCTGCCCTGGAGATCCTGATGCTTTTAAGGGGATGCTTTTTGATCCTTTCTGCAAAAAGCAAAATGGTATTGGCGGTTTTCTTTTTAACTGAACCGTAGGCCATTTCCATTAGATGCTCCTTGAGTTCAGAAAGATTCTTATTGAGTACCTCTACCAATTGCATAGCGATCCTGGAATTCTCTAAAAGTATTTTTTGAAATTCTTCTCTGGACATGGCATACAGCTGGGAATCTTCCATAGCGGTAGCATAATCTTCATAAGATGATTGTGGATCATTTGCGTGATTCCCAAAGAAATCATCTTCTTTATAAAGCTCGGTAATTAATTCCTTACCCTGGTTATCCATTCTGTGAGCCTTCACTACCCCCCTTTTTATCAGGTAGAAATAATTGGCATGTTTATCCTTTTCATAAATGGCCTCGCCTTTTTTATAATATTGGAGCTCCTGCTGGCTAAAGATCTCACGAAGATCTTCCAGATCTTTAAGTTTTTCTTCCTGCTTAGGGGTATTTTGCTCTTTTCTATAGGTATTAAGAATTGCTACTTTGGCCAGCCTGCTTTCTACAGCACTTAATAATTCATCTTCCTCGAAAGGTTTGGTGAGATAATCATCTGCACCCAAGTCCATTCCCTTGCGAATATCCTTATGCTCTGTCTTTGCCGAAAGGAAAATAAACGGGATATTCAAGGTTTCGGGATTTTTGCCTAATGCTTCAAGAACACTGTAGCCGTCCAGCTCTGGCATCATGATGTCGCAAACAATAATATCTGGTAATTCCTGTTTTGCTTTTTCAATTCCCTGCCTTCCGTTAGAGGCCGTAATCACATCGTAATCTGAAAGCTCCAGTAGTTCTGCTGTATTTTCTCTTACAGTTACATCATCCTCGATTAGCAATAATTTCTTCATAAGGCTATCTAAAATTAGTTTCCCGGTTTTATGATTTATTCATAGGAACCTTTATGGTAAAAGTGGTTCCTTCGTTCTCTTTACTTTCAAATCTTATGGTCCCACCAAGATTCTCTAAATGAGTTTTGGCAATATTTAAACCAATCCCCGTTCCCTGGTCCAGCAAGGCATTTTCTGCCCTGAAATACCTTTCAAATATATGCTTCTGGTCTTTTTCCGGGATACCTCTTCCCTGGTCTTCAACCTCAAAGACAATAGAATCTCCTTCGAAATCGACCCCGAATTTGATAAGAGTATTTTCAGGAGAATATTTTATGGCGTTCCCTAGCAGGTTTGAGAGAATGAGTTCCAGGATCTTTTCATCCATATAAAGCTTAATATCCTCTATATCCTTTGGATAGGCTATCTCCTGCCCGTCCTTCAGGGTGATATTCGCATTATAAATCACTTCGTTAATAAGCCTCCTTAGTCTGAAATGAGAAAATTTATACTGTCCTCTACCGCTATCCAGACGTTCAATAGATAAAAAGTCATTAAGGATATTATTGAGGTAATGAACTTTGTTCCTGATGGTAAGTAAATGTTTTTCTCTTTTCTCCTGCTGGTCTGCCCTGGTATATTTTTCAGCTAAAGTCGCCGAGGTCAGGATTCCGCTCAACGGAGTTTTAAATTCATGAGATACCAGAGATAGAAATTTCGTCTTCAATTCACTCAATTCTTTCTCTTTTTGAAGAGCATCCTTGATCTTTTTTTCAGCCTTTTTCCTTTTCTGGATCTCATCTTCCAGGTCAAGGTTCAATTTTTGCAGATCATCTATGCTCTCCCTTAGCTCCTGGGTCCTCATTTTGATCTTGTCTTCCAGGCGGTTATTAAGCTCTTCGATCTGCTTTTGAGTGGCTTTTCTAACGGTGATATCTATTATCAAAGACATCACATATTCCTTGCCATTCATTCTGAACGGGTT
The DNA here is from genome assembly GCA_041611635.1 of Christiangramia sp. Classification (GTDB taxonomy): domain Bacteria; phylum Bacteroidota; class Bacteroidia; order Flavobacteriales; family Flavobacteriaceae; genus Christiangramia. Next base: position 18,184 of record JBFIMP010000007.1, on the reverse strand, counting down.
AAGCCCCGCTTCTACAGGAAATAAGGAGCCGTCTTTTTTAACCCCATACAAATCCCGGCCATGTCCCATCTGCCGTTTTTCGCTATGATCCAGGAACTTATTAAAATGCTTATGATGATTATGGTGATATTTCTTTGGAATTAAAAGATCGAGATGCTGGTTGTTGAGTTCGCCCGTGTTATATCCAAACATTTGCTCTGCCGCTGTATTAGTGGCAACCACGATCTGCTCTGAATTTACCACAATAATACCTTCTGATGCAGATTGGAATAAAAGGTTAAAAGCATCTTTATTATCTAGAAAAGAATCTCGCAAATTAAGTTATGTTTAATTGTAACTAAAGGTAAAATCTTTTTTAGAAAAAACATGAATTAAGACTCAATTACTCTTTCATTCCGGGAGAATGGTCTTCATAGCTATCCTCAAAGGTCTTATCTGTATGATAATCGTCTGTAAGTATTTTATACACTGTAACCAATAGTAAAAGCTGCCCAAAACACATTAAATAGAATAAAATCCCATAGGAGAAATTAAGGGAAGCGAGTACAGTTAATAAAACCAGAACCCCAGTAGTAATGACGAGATATCCAACACCGGTAAGTTTCATTTTTTCTTTACAATTTAACTATAAGATATTTATATTCATCTTAATGATTCGCCAAAAACGGCGCTACTTATCTCTGGATTAATGATTTATGTCATGTTTTTTAACCCTTAGGTATCATAGCTTTGAAATTAGAAAAAAAACTTGATCATGAAAACTATCCTTGTTCCCGTAGATTTTTCAGAACATTCTGAATATGCCCTCGAAGTAGCTGCCAGCATCGCCAAAAAGCAGAATGCTGAAATTATTGTAGTCCATATGATGGGGCTCAATGAATCTTATCTTACAAAAGATGAGCAGCAGGAAGTTTTTAACGCTATCTACTTTATGAAGCTAACTAAACAGCGTTTTGATAAATTTCTAGACAAGGATTATCTTAAAGATATCGATGTTAGCCAGGTTGTAAAATCTCATAAGGTATTTAACGAGATCAATGAGGTCACCCAGGAATATGAAGCAGATCTAATCGTTATGGGGTCTCACGGAAGCGCGGGAGTCAAAGAGGTGTTTGTTGGTTCCAATACAGAAAAGGTGGTTAGAACAGCTAATATACCGGTGCTGGTGATCAAACAAAAAATTACCGATTTTAAAATAGAGAAAGCGGTCTTCGTTACCGATTTTGCACTAGACACATTAACTTCGTTCATGAAAGCCAGAGAGTTCTTTAAGGCATTTAATGTAACACCCAAGATACTTTTCATCAACATTCCAGAGAAATTTATGAGCACGATAGAAATGGAATTGAAAGCCTATAATTTCCTTATAGATGTGGGAATGGATAATAAAAAATTCCAGGATGATGTGATCTTTTATGATGATTACACCGCCGAAAAAGGCATTTATAATTACTGTAACGAAAATAAAATAGATGCCATAGCCATTCCAACGCATGGCAGAAAAGGTCTAGGGCATTTCTTTTTCGGTAGTATGGGAGAAGATGTTGCCAATCATGCCGATATTCCGGTGGTGACCTTTAAGATCTAACCTCAAGTCTTTAGGGAAAAAGCATTTGTTGGCTTTTAACTCCAGGTGAGATTAAAATCCTGTTTATAGTAATACTCTTTCTGCATTTACCAGTTCACTTGATTGGTTTTGCATAGGCGAACCAATGAATAAAAGTCCCTCCAGGATCAAGAATGATCTCCCTTACACGAGTTGTTTATAGTTATTGGTATCTATTCTCATACTGATCACCTTTGTACTGTACCCGTTAATAAAACCAGCCTGGATACTTATTTTTACACCTATTGGAGGCACAAAAACTTTGATGGATTGAATATAGCTGGCTGCAGGTAAGCCATATGGCATTATCGCGATGGTGAATTCTTAAACGGGAAAATTGAATTACAGCAAGTAATATACAATCTGCACAAAAAAATTTTTAGAAAGCATTAAGGGCGATCTTCACCATTTGGCTCAACCTTTTCTCTCTTATTTCTGAAGAAACTTCTTCCCCATGCACCAGTGAATCTGAAATTGTGAGTATAGATAAAGCCTTCACCCCAAATTTGGCCGCAAGAGTATAGATCCCGGCAGTTTCCATTTCGGCACAGAGCACACCATATTGAGCCCATTTTTTATAATAATCGGGATCATCGTCATAGAAAATATCTGAAGAAAGAACATTTCCTGCTTTAAATTCAATTTCATTTTTCTGGGCGTACTCAACAGCTTTCAGCAAAAGATCGAAATTTGCGGTTGGAGCAAAGTCAGCTCCATTAAAAATATCCCGATTTGCCGATGAATTTGTAGAAGCCGACATTGCGATAACGATATCCATTAATTTAAGGTCTGGTTGAAATGCGCCGGCACTTCCAACCCTTATAAGAGTTTTTACCCCATATTCCTTTATGAGTTCATGGCAATAGATCATGGCAGACGGGATTCCCATTCCGGTGCCCTGGACAGAAATTCTCCTGCCTTTATAAGTACCGGTATAGCCCAGCATTCCCCTAATATCATTATAGCAAACACTATTTTCAAAAAAGGTCTCCGCGATCCATTTTGCCCGCAAGGGATCTCCGGGAAGTAGGACTGTTTCTGCTATTTCTCCTTTTTTAGCTTCAATATGAATACTCATAACCTGGGATTATTTATTAGAGATTATTTTAATACCTGACGATGTTCCTATTCTGGATACTCCAAGTTGTATATATTGCCGGGCGGTTTCGGCATCCCTTATGACCCCAGATGCCTTGATCTTTATCTTATCGCCTACCACCTTCTTCATGATCTTGATGTCATTTAAGCTAGCCCCGCGAGTGCCAAAGCCCGTGGAGGTTTTAACATAATCTGCACCTCCCTGTATCACTAATTCGCTGGCTTTTTCTATTTCTGTATCGCTTAGGTAACAGGTTTCGATGATGACCTTAAGAAGATTATTTCCAATAGCTTCTTTTAATTCCAGGATCTCAGACTGTACTTCATCATACTTCCCATCTTTAAAAAAGCCAATATTAATAACCATATCGATTTCTTCTGCCCCTTCCAAAATTGCCTTTTTTGCTTCTTGAATTTTAGAAGATGCTGAGGCTGCGCCTAGGGGAAAACCTATGGTCGATGCGAGTTTTACCTTGGAATCTTTCAGAACTTCCCTGGCCAGGGCAACATAACTACTGTTTACACAAATGGCGAAAAACTCATGCTCTTTAGCCTCTTCACATAAATTCCTGATCTGGGATTCTGTAGCTGTTGCCGCTAATAAGGTATGATCTATATAATTTTTTAAATCTTGCATAAATAGTATTTTCCGTTAATTAAAATTAAGGTTTCAAAAAAGATGACAAGAACCTGGTCCAAAATTAAAACCTCTAAATGCTCTTAAATATGACTGTTATCACTCAACCTGCAATTTACTCTATAGTATAAAATTATTCGTCTATACTGTACACCAGTAAAATTTTAAACTCGAGAATTTTGCTCAGGATCAAGCTCATCTACGAAAACCTTTGTATTTTTCTAGATTTTTTGTTATTTAAACTCTACCTTCCAGTAATACGGTTAAATATGGAAACGCAATGACTCTTTATAAAAGTGAATTTCTTCAGATAAATTTTGAGAAAGAGAATGATTGCTTTGTCCAATATTGGAAAAAGTCGCCAAAATCCTACTCCAGATTGAAAGATGAGTTTATAGAATTTATCAGTCTATATGAGAAATACGGTCCTTCCAAAACCCTCTGGCTTCAGCAGAATTTCAGGCTACCAATAGATTTGGAAACACATTTGTGGATCGAAAAAAATGTGAATGTCCCATGTGTAAATTACGGTAATGAAAAAGTGGCTTTCGTTGTAGGAAAAGATGTTATCGTGCACTTAAGCGTTATGAATTATTTTGAAGAAGATAATTCTGTTATTCACCCTCTTCATTTTGCGACTGAAAAGGAGGCCAGGCAATGGTTAAATGGCACAAGGGATTATTCCAAAAACAGCACCAGGATCAAAATACTTTTTGAAGGAGTAGATGAAGAGGGTAATTCCATCATCAAGATAAAAAGGCCTTCTCAGGATATAAGGAGTACGCTTCTATCTATTGGTCATGTGATCGAAGAAAACAATTTTTTAAAGTCTAATATTTCTAAATACTCCAAACTTACCAAAAGAGAAAAAGAGATTATGGTCATTTTTTCCAAAGGTTTTAGGCAGCAGGAAGTCGCCGATAGGTTATTCATTTCTATCGAAACTCTGAGGACACACTGGAAAAACATCAAACGAAAACTCAACATCAAATCTATTGCAGACGTTAGTAAATATGTAAATGCTTTTGATATGAAGTGATCTAAAAGCTTGATGCCTTAAGGAACTAACAAAATTCAATATTAGAGGGTAAGTGAAAATAATTTAGTTTCAGGTTTATTTCTTTGCAGCCTAAGATCAAAGGCCATACAGATATTTCTAATGAAAGGTCTACCCTTTTCAGTTACCTCCAGGTAATTACTATCTATTTCTATGAGGCCGTCATTTTGCATTCCCTTTAAACTGATCAAAACATCTGCCAACCCGGTAAAAAATTCATGACGTGTATACCATGAAGTCCTGAATTTGCACATCAGGTTTAGAATATGCTTCCTAATAATTAGATCTTCTTCTGTTAGAATATGTCCCCGAAATACAGGGAAGATCTTTTCCTTAATCAGTTTTTCATATTCTTCTACTCCCCTAACGTTTTGAGCAAATCCACTCCCACTGTCACTAATAGCCGAAACTCCCAGGCCAATCATCGTCTGGGTTTTGGAACTGGTGTACCCCATAAAATTGCGGTGAATGGTTTTATTCTGCACAGACCTGAAGAGACTATCAGACCTTAAGGCAAAATGATCCATCCCAATTTCTACATATCCAGCTTCCTGCAACATCTGCTTTCCTGTTTCGTATTGTTCCATTTTTTGTTCGGCTCCAGGAAGGTCTTCATCATCAAAGCCTCTCTGTCCATTCCCCTTTATCCAGGGAACATGGGCATAACTATAAAAGGCTATGCGATCTGGCATTAATTCTTTGGTTTTTTCAATAGTATAGATAATATCTTCTTTCGTTTGAAAAGGAAGTCCAAAAATGATATCATGTCCAATAGAAGAAAATCCCAGCTCCCGGGCATTCTCAGTGGCAAATTTCACCTGGTCAAAAGATTGAATCCTGTGAATGGCCTGCTGTATTTTTAAATTATAATCCTGCACGCCATAACTTACCCTTCTAAAGCCAAGGCCAGACAGGGTTTTAAGATGATCTTTTGTGGTGTTGCCGGGATGCCCTTCAAAGCTCAATTCTGCGTTCTCAGATTTACGAGCTAGGCTAAAGATTCCGTTGATCAGCAAACTAAGATTTTCCGCAGAAAAGAAGGTGGGCGTACCTCCTCCCAGGTGTAATTCTTTTACAAGCGGTCTTTTTCCTAAAAGATCACAATACATTTCCCATTCCCCCATAACAGAGCGTATATAAGGGATTTCTACCCCATGATTTTTAGTGATCCTTTTATTACAACCACAAAAGGTACACAGGCTTTCACAAAAGGGAAGATGTATATACAAGCTAATACCTTCAGAAGCATGGCTCTCATTAAAACTTCTAGCAATAGAGAATTTCCATTTTTTAAGAGAAAACTGCTTATCATCCCAATAAGGTACGGTTGGATAACTGGTATAACGAGGTCCGGGAATATTATATTTCCCAATCACTTTTGAAGCTGACATATTTTTGATTTTGGGATCAAAAATAGCCTTGGGCTTTTTAAGGAATAATGATAATTATCAGCTTAAGATAAGATTCTGGATTAGAGCTCCAGTTTTTCCAGCTCTACCATTCCTGTACCGGTAACAGTTACCGAAATCCAAAGTTCATTTTCTCCTGCTTTAAGATGAGAAATTTCAATTTTATCCAGAGACCCGATTAGATGAACTCCTTCTTTTGCTTCCAGCTTGTTTTCTAATTTCTCATTTAAAGATCCTAACTTCTCTTCGATATGTGGTAATAAATTGAAGTTCATTTTTTTCTTCAGTTTATCATACATCCACTTATTCACAACAGCTTCTAATATCTGGTCTGCCAGCCAGTTGTTGGTCTTACCATCTATTTCGTAATGTTTTAATGAGATATGCTGATTGTCACGGTCGAGATCCAGGGCAGCATGAAAATAGATCTTCACCTGTTTGTTCTTGAAAAGGCTGGTAAGAGTCTGGAGGTTGATCTCGATACATAGATCGAAGGCTTCAGAGTCACTTTTACTTATACTAACATCCAAAACCTGTGCGTAATTAGACTTTTTACCGCTAGAACTTTCCTTACTAATAATCTCTCCTACTAACTTTTGCTTTAAATATTTATCCAGCACCGCGTATCCTAGAATAACCGGCACGGTAATATTTATATTCTGACTATTTAACTCATCCTGCATATACATAAATCAGCATTTTCGATTGTTCAAAGTTAATCATCCTAAATGGTGCGACCTGTCAACTTTATGTTCAAATATCTAAACACTTAATTAATTAACACTATAAAAATCGTGAAAATTAGAAGGGAAAAATTATCTCCATCTCCAAAAGCCACCAGTAGCAACATAACGGCAGGGAGTTAAACCAGTGCAAGATCTTTTAATGTTCTTCCTTAATCTGGCACACCAGCTCCATAAGTAAGCCAGCGAAAGCAGCTCAGTAATTCTTAAATGATGACAAGAAATATCATATTCCATTAAGTATCGTTTTACTAAAGCCAGTAAATAATACTTTAAACTATGAATATTTGAAGTTTAGGATATATTAAAAAAACAAAAACCTTTCAGCAAACTGAAAGGTTTTGAAGGTTAACCCTAAACGAAATTATAGGTTGAGAATAAATTATTTCTACCCTACATTGAAATAACTTATTTAACTCCGTCTTAATAAATTAACACAAAACAAATTTAAGAATAGATCGCACACAAAAAAATACCCATAAAAGGGTATTTTTTAATTTAAATCTCCTGTTTTTTCACACTTATTATACGAATCAAATAAATACAGTGCATTAATCCTAAACTGATTACACAATAAAAAACTGACATGATTAAAAAGTAAAGTTTTATTTACTTTTTGTCAAGTAAACCTTCCTACTTCGCAGAAATTAACTACTTTTGTAAAGTGTACTTTACAAAAAATCATGTATTATGAAAACAGAACTTGACAACTGGGAAAAAAATTGCGAGAAGAACACTTTGAATCTGGCTTTATGGACCGGGTCGTGGGTCGTAACCATGGCCATAGCAAGCTTCGGACCGAAGTTCATCTGGCAGGAAAATTCGACAATTACATTGATTGGTATTATTATTAACCTGGTAATTGGGATCGGGCTGATCTTCGCCAATAAAAAATACTTAAATACACTGGACGAACTACAGCGTAAAATTCATTTAGAAGCCATGAGCCTAAGCCTGGGGGTTGCCGTAATATTTGGGTTAAGCTATTCTCTTCTAGACACCACCAATTTAATAACATATGATGCCGAAATATCGCATCTAGTGATCCTGATAGGACTCACCTATTTAGCCGGAACCATCATTGGAAATTTGAGATACAGATGAAAAATAAGATTAAAGTCTTACGCGCTCAAAATGAATTAACCCAGGCCCAATTAGCCAATAAACTTGCTGTATCACGGCAAACAATAAACGCTATTGAAAAAGGAAAATTCGATCCAAGTTTGCCACTAGCTTTCAGGATATCGAAACTCTTCGGAAGAACTATCGAAGAAATATTTGAAGAAGAATAGCTACAAAAAAAAGGGGTCGACTCCCTACAATATCGAACCCCTTAATTTTTTAACTAAATTCTCTAACAAATATATACCTAACAGCCTTTTTGGATTAACTCTAATAAAAAAAATTTTAGCATTATCCATTAAAGTAAAACACTATTAAGTTCTATATATCAGCATACTATGATCATCTCTCAGGATCATATTTCATATTCAGTTCAGTCAAACTTTAAGAGAATTCCCCCCATATCTAAGGTCGGGTTCATACTACACTTCCTTAGAAATGCTCAATGCGGTATAAATAAGGTAGCACGCCAAAAGAAAAAGAGCCTCCCACCTGTCCAGTTTCATTTTTTGCCCGGTGTACATAAATATCATAAAAAAGATAGTTCCCCCTATTAAGAAGTATAGATCGCTATTAAAAACTGGGTCATATATCAAAGGTCTCACCAATGCACTTGAACCAAGGATAAGTAAAATATTGAAAATATTTGATCCTATTATATTCCCTACTGCGATATCTGCATTCTTTTTGATCCCCGCCAATACCGAAGCAGCGAGTTCTGGCAGAGAAGTTCCTGCCGCGACAATGGTCAAGCCAATGATCTTTTCACTTACCCCAAAATACCCTGCAATACTGGTGGCACTACCTACTACCAGTTTACCTCCCAGGATTAAACCTACAAGTCCAAGGCTTACGAGACCAGCTATCTTTAAATTCGAGGTTTTCTCAAACTCACCCTTTATCTCCTCAGATTTAACACTGAGTTGTCTTTTGATATAAACCAGAAATATCAAGAAAAGAGCGAAGAGGATTATTCCATCGAACCTGGTTAATACAAAATCACCGGAAATAAAATTATTAGCAAGGAAAAATAAGATAAGGCTAGCTAGCAGTGAAATTGGAATCTCTTTTCTAACGGTATTCCTCTGAACCACCAAGGGAGAAATCAAACCGGTAACGCCAAGAATAAGGAATAAGTTAAAGTTATTACTTCCAATAATATTGCCAAAGACCAGTTCTTCCCTTTCTTCGAAAGAAGCAACCGTGTTCACGATAAGCTCTGGGGCAGAGGTACCAAAAGCCACAATGGTTAATCCAATGATAAGGTCAGGAACATTTTTGGCTCTGGCCAGACTGGACGCTCCATTTATTAGCCAATCTGCCCCTTTGATCAACAATACGAATCCTCCAATTAAAAGTAGAACCTGAATAAACATCTTTTATAATTTATTAAGCAATGAATTCAATGGAATCTGGCCTAGCGAGACTTCATATCCCTGAATGAAATGCTGAGCTAATGTATATAAGAATTTCGTTAAAAAAACGGTAATAATATTGGCTTCAGAAAATAATTACAGGCGCTAAAACCATGCTAACCATCTAAAATTTAGTGCTTAAAATTATTTTCAGGTAAATGTAAAAGTGATCTAGTTTTGATATACATTTGACCCGTTTAACAATTAATATTTCATTATAAAATGAAAAAATCTTTAATGACTGTTGCCGCGTTTGCGATGGTTTTAACTTTTAGCTCTTGTAAAGAAACTACTGAGAAAACAACAGAGGAAACTTTAAAAGAAGCTTCAGCTATCAATGCTACCGAAGAAACAATTCCTGCTGAAGAAGTAGAAATGGAGGAAGAAATTGATACAATCAGTGAAGTTGATACTACAGAAATGACATCAGCCGATAAGCCAGAATCTGGTAAAGAATAATCTTTAGGAATAATAATTCCCGATACTAAATAACCTACCGTGGCCCTTGCCACGGTTTTTTTATTTCTGATAATTCCTTATTCAATAAGAATGCTCCAGAATTTGATTTTGTCGAATTTTGTAAGAACAAAGGCATTAAAAATCTAATTTTTTAAAAGTGGATTTGATTTTAGTATTTTGAACCACCCCGAAGCATCGGAAAAACCAGTGAATTTCTTCCATAAAAAAACCACCTCTTTTGAAGGTGGTTTTCGCTTTAGTAGCGGGAACTGGACTCGAACCAGTGACCTTCGGGTTATGAGCCCGACGAGCTACCTACTGCTCTATCCCGCGATATTGGACGGCAAATATAGTATCATTTTTAGGATTTCACCAAACTTTTTTGATAAAAATTTCAATAAGAAATCCAATGTATTGCTTCCAGCCTGTCTTTCAGATGAAAACATTCTATTTTCGTGCTCACAAAATTATTATCCAGATCCATAATCCCCCTTATCCAGGCCAGATCTGTCACTATAGCCATCTTGTTTATCTGCTTAGAATGCTCATATTTAAATTTTAGATTTTTAAATAGCATTTTTAAGGGCACCTCGTTGCCGGGCATGATCTCACAGAAGAGATTGATATGGTCATGCTCCTCTAGCTTTTTTTCTATGCGCGAATGAATTTCTTCCAGGTATTCATTGGTGACATCCTTGTCTACCATGATGCCTACAATATTTTCTGCCAGTTCAAAACTCTTAATCATACTGGGATAAGTTTTCTACAGAATATAGCACTTAATTCTGAAACTCGCTTTAAAAAAATTTACTGCTCTATATCAGAAGCCTGGAATTCAATAAGCTCCCCTTCTTCAAAGGCCACCCTGAATTCGATAGGTCTGCAGCAAACCTCGCAATCTTCAATATATGTTTGCTGGGAAACCGAGGGATCCAAAAGTACCGAGATCTCTTCCCAGCAATAAGGGCATTGAAAAAAATGTTCGAACATGGGTTATAATTCTACATTCAATAACTGCCCCGTTAATTGGAGTACCTGTAATTCAGCAAGTTTAGCATCGTACTTTGCCAGGTTAAGACTGGTTCTTGCATCCAGGAGATTGATCTGTGCCTGCCTGAATTCGATGGAGGTGATCCTACCCAGTTTATATTGCTCACGAGAACGGTTAAAATTATCGAGATTAGTATCTACATTTTGTTGTTGCACCCTTAAAATATAAAGCTTATTCCTATAATTACCCAAAGCATTGGCAATATCCCGTCTTATCTCGCTTTGGAGCTGCTGCTTTCTTATTTCCTGACTCTCATACCTAATCTTGGAGTTCTCAATCAATACCTTGGTCCTGCCCGAATCAAATATATCCCACCTAAGGCTCACTCCTGCCGCAAAACCATCAGTTGTAGTCGTAGAACCCGGAAAAAATGCTGTAGCTGCGCTCCTGTTCCTGTTCCAACCATAAGATCCCGTTAGGTCTATACTCGGCAAATAACCACTTTTACTTATCTTGATATCGTAATCACTAATTTCCAGGCTCTGTTCTATTTGAAGCAGCGATACGTTGTTCATTTCGGCTTCATCCACAAAGCTTTCCAGTTCAAGTTCTGAAACAAAATTTACCGTAGTATCTACCTGGAAGCGGTTATCACTTATTTCCCGGTTTAAAAGTACATTTAGATCTCTCTTGGTATTTCTTAACTGCTGCTCGGTTTCTATCAATGCAATGCTGTCATTATTTACATCTACCCTTGCATTTAAAACAACCAGGTTATTGGCTTGTCCATACTCGAATTGGTATTGCGCCCTGGTAACCCTGTTCTTAGATATTTCGAGAATTTCTTCAAGTACATCGATATTTTCAGATAATCGCGCTATTTCATAATAAACGCTCATGATCTGGAGAATACTGTTTTCAACAGTTTCTCTGGCATCTAATTGCGACAGGTCGTATTGTTCCTTGAGGCTTTTATAATTGTAAAAACGGCCCATTCCATCAAAAAGGGTGTAACCGAGATTTATTGAGGCATTGTATCGATTACTCTCTATACCTCGCTGATCTACGATGTCACCATTCTCAGGTTCAGTTATCCGGTCATTAAGATCATAGTTGGCCCCGGCAAGTCCTGTAACTGAAGGAAGATATCCAGAATTAAAAATACTCTGATTATTATCTGCGATCGCTACCTGGTTCTTTGCCAGCTTTATACCAAAATTCTCTTCCAGAGCCCTGCTTATTACCTCTTCCTTGGTAAGGATCTGCTCCTGGGACCAGATGGCACAGGTCGAAAAAATTAAAAGGGTAAGGAGTGATCTATGTAGTACTTTCATGCGCTGCTTCTTCTTTTTTCTCTTTAATTGCTCTCTCCATGTCTTCTTTAGATGGCTTTTCACCCGTTATAAGCCATCTTCCTCCTACTTTAATGCTATTGCTTATAGAGATAAGTAATGGCAGCAACAACAAAGTTAAAATTGTTGCTACCGCGATCCCATAGGATATCGAAATGGCCATGGGTTTAAGAAACTGTGCCTGCCTGCTTTTTTCGAGTAAAAGCGGTGCAAGACCGGCAATAGTAGTTAGGGAAGTTAAAAATATCGCCCTAAACCTGGATCTTCCGGCCTCAAATAAAGCTTTTTTAAAGTCCATGCCTTCCCGAAGAAAACCATTGTATTTACCTATTAGCACCAATCCATCATTCACCATGATCCCTACCAGAGCAATAATACCCAGAGCTGAAAGTACGTTTATAGGAAAATCGTGCAACCAGTGACCCCAGGCAACACCTATGATACTAAATGGGATCATGATCATTAAGAGCAACGGCTGGCTGTAACTTCTAAAAGTAAAAGCGATGGTCGCATAGATTAGGAATAAAATTACCGGTATCACTGCTGCCGCAGAACTGGACAACTTAGATGCCTCCCGGTTCTGACCTTCATAAGAAACGGTGATACTTGGATATTTTTCCAGGATTGGCGGAAGCACATTTGCCCTGATATCCTCCAGGATATCTGTAGAACTTCCGTTGGGATCTTCCATATCTGCAGAAACCCTGATCTCACGCATTCCATCAAGGTGACTTATAGACTCTGTACCTCTCACGATATCGTAATTTGCGATCTCATCGAAGGGAACTCTTTCACCTGCAGGAGTCACCAGTCTCATCTCATCAAGATCATTTATGGAAGACCTGTTCTCGAGGTCATACCTAACCCAGACCCTTATTTCATCCTGTCCTCTCTGGAATCTCTGTGCCTGCGCACCAAAGAACCCATTCCTGATCTGCCGCATTACCTCTCCCAGGTCAAGGCCAAGCGCATAGGCATTATCCTTTAGCTGAACATTGATTTCCTTGATACCCTGCGGATCATTATCGGTCACATCTTTAAGCAGGGAATTATTTTCAAGGTTCTGTTTCAGTTCTTCTTTGGCCGCTTCCAGTTCACTTAGATTATTACCCAGTAATGATACTGAAACCGGAGAACCTCCAAAGTTCCCTCCAGAACCAAAGGTTAGATTCTCCACACCAAACACAGGGCCAACCTCGTCTCTTATCGCGTTTGTGATCTCTGGTGATCCAAAGTCACGTTCTTCACCGGGCAGAAGATTTACCTGTAGAGAAGCCTTGTTGTTGCCGGGACCAACCCGTTTTATAATATTTTCCACCACCTGTTTATTACCGGTCTGCTTTTGGGTGTATTCTTCATTCACTCTCCAGGCGGCAGCTTCAACCATGGAAATAATTGAATCTGTCCTTGCGGGATTCACCCCCTCAGGCATTAATAGATCTATACTTACCCGGTCACTCGCAATACTAGGAAATAAGGTAACCCTTATCCAGTTCCCTCCTATCGCTCCAACTGTTAACACTAACACCACTATGAGTATACAAAGTGCCAGTACCTGCTGGCTCAACACAAATTTTAATGCGGGACTATAGATCTTATCACGCATATAACCCATCATTCGATCGCCATATTTATTGATGACCTTCATTTTCTCAAAAAACTTAGCTATCCCTTTTTTAGGACGACCGTTCAGCTCAGGTCGTTTCAAGGCTTTTGAGTGAGCAATATGTGCCGGAAGAATAATTAAAGCTTCTATTAATGAGATCACCAGGGTAAGTATAACCACGGTGGAAACCTCTCCAAAGAACTCTCCAATTCGGCTATCCAGGAACAGGAAGGTTGAAAAAGCCAGTACTGTAGTGATGATCGCCGAAAGAATTGGCGGCACTACTTCCATGGTTCCATCCATAGCAGCCCTGATAGGACTTTTACCCATTTCTGAATGCTGATAGATATTTTCTGAGATCACGATCCCATCATCTACCAGTATCCCAATCACGATGATCATCCCAAAAAGTGAAAGTACATTTATAGTCACCCCTAATGAACCGGCGAAAATGAACATTCCAAGAAAAGCGATAGGTAGCCCGAAAGCCACCCAGAAAGCAAGTCTTATATTCAGAAAAAGCGATAAAAAGAAAAGTACCAAAAGCATTCCCATGACACCATTCTCTACCAGCAGTTGTGTACGTTGATTTAAGGTAATAGACTGATCATTCACCACATTCAGCTGTACATTGCTGCTCTTCTGGTTAAATGTCTCTACATATTCATTGATCTTCTCTGCAGTAGCTAGCAGATCCTCACTACTTGTATTGCTAACTCCTACATTAACCGCCACATTCCCGTTAAAATATAAAGCGTTGGGAGTTTCAGAGAATTGATCCCTAACCTTTGCGATCTCGCCCAGTCTAACAATCTCACCGGTCGTAGATGATTTAAGAACAATATCGTTGAGGGCGTCGGCATAATAAGCCCTGTTATTAGCCCGAATCAGGTAGTCTTCAGCGTCTGTTTTAATAGTACCCCCGGTAGAAAGTATATTGGAATTTCTCACTGCCTGAGCCACCTCTTCAAAAGTAAGATTGTAGGCTAACAGGTCATTTTCGCTTACAGCGATCTCAATTTCCTCTTGGGGAAATCCTGAAATGCTAATTTGTGAAACTCCGTCCAGCAGCCGGAGATCATTTTCTATTTGCTGACTTATTTGCTTTAGAGTAGCAAGAGGCACATCGTCCCCACTTACGGCAAAATTGATGGTCTCCCTGATGAATTCCTGCTTGGAAACCACCAGTGGCTCCATACCCCCCGGAAAAGTTGGAACGCGATCTACCGCATTCTTCACTTCGGTAAGCATGGCATCTATATTCTCTCCTCTTTCGATCTCCACAGTAATCGAACCTCCGCTTTCCCGAGCTACTGAGGTTACCCGGTCTATCCCCTCCAGTCCTTTAAGATTATCTTCTATTTTGAGGATAATACCTTCTTCTATCTCTTCTGGAGCAGAACCCGGATAAGCTATGCTTATATTAATGATCCTGGAATCCTGTAGAGGGAAAAATGAAGATTTCATGTTCATGATTCCTATGATCCCAAAGATCACGAAGGCCATGATTAACACATTTACCGCAACCCCGAATTTTATAAAGTAATTGATTAACTTTCTCAAGACTGTTCTTTTTTAAGCAGATCCTTCTGTCCCTCGATCCTTACTAACATTCCTGAATAAGCTCCCGGCACATTCGCAGATAAGATCTTTGTACCATCATCCAGCCCCTTGATCACTACCGTGTTATTTGTAAAGTAAACCGGATTGATCTTTACCAGGTTAAGTGTACTGTCTCTTACCACAAAGACCTTTGTTCTTTCAACAAGAAGCTCTCTTGGTATCTCTATAGCATTCTTCTCTTCCTTTGCATCTACCCGGGCTTCGAGATACATCCCTTCGCTCAGGTCTGGATTTGCAATCTTTATGAATACACGAATACTTTGAGTTTCCTGGTTCACCTTACCATTAATACGACTTACCATCCCTTCATAGGTTTTGGTCCCTTCAAGATTCTCAAGCTTGACAGATTTTCCTATCTCCAGAACATCGCTAAATTTCTTAGCAATAGAAACTTCGAGCTCATAAACACTTGGATCTATATATTCACCCAGTTTTTGCCCGGGACGAATGAGTGTGCCCCTATTTACCAAAGCTTCGGTCAGAATTCCGTCAAAAGGTGCGATAATGGTATATTTTGAAAGTCTCTCTTCCAGATTCTTAACATTATAATAGGCTGAAACAATCCCTCGACCGGTAATAAAGTATTGCTCCTGCTGGGTTGTAGTTTCAGGTAAAGGCGGGACCGGTTTTTTCATATTGAAGTTCTCCAGGTATTTTTCCCACTTATCGAATGCTTCGGGATAATCCAGACGTAGATCTGGCATTATGGAAGTAATATTATTGTAAAGCTCACTTTTGGCAGATTGAACGCTGGCAGCATATTCTTCTGAATCTATAGTAAGTAACACCTGCCCTTTTTTGAATTTTTGACCAGGTCTGAAATCTTTACTACTATACCTGAAAATACCCTGTACTTCAGAAAACAGGTCCAACCTGTTCAGGGCGGTAATATTACCATTAGCCGGTACCACGATAGGGACCGTGGTATTTTTGACGGTATCTATAAAGACACTTTTTATCGTCTTATTAACCGGTGGCTTTTCCTTGACATTACTGTCTATAATAAATTTTGCTCCAAAAATTGCAGCAACTACGAGCACTAGACCAAGTGCAGATAGAATGATCTTGCGTTTATCCATAACAGTACTAGGACTTGTATGAGTCCTTATGGTTTAATTAAAATGTAGATTTTTATTAGCTGATCTGTTCAAGATCGAGTTGAAGTTCCTCCCACTCAGCCATTAACTTCTCAAGTTTCTTTTTTGAATGGTTATAATTATTAAGAAAATCGGGTTTGGTAACCGTTTCTTCATAATTATCTGCCAGCTGCTTATCCTTGGTTTTAAGTTCTTTTTCGAGCTTGGTTATTTTAGCCTCTGTTTTGCTAAGCCTGTTCTTTATCCTTTTAAGCTCTTTTTGATCTGTAAATGACCTTTTCTCGTTACTGTCTTCTTTCTTCTTAGTAGTCTTTACTTTTTCGCTTTTTTCTACAGCACGCATGTCCAGAAGCTTTCTCTGGTCCAGGTAATAATCTATATCTCCCAGATACTCTCTTATCTTATGATTTCTGAACTCATACACCCTGCTGGTTAGATTCTGAAGAAAATCCCTGTCGTGCGACACGATTATCAGAGTTCCTTCAAAATTCTTAAGAGCTTCCTTAAGAACATTCTTGGACTTAATATCAAGGTGGTTGGTAGGTTCATCCATCACCATCACGTTGAAAGGTTCCAGCAACATTTTACACAGGGCAAGCCTGTTCCGTTCTCCACCTGAAAGCACCTTCACTTTTTTCTCTACTTCATCTCCACGGAATAAAAAGGATCCAAGCATATCTCTTACCTTGGTTCTGTTCTTCTCGTTAGAAGCATCTTCCATGGTTTGCAGCACAGTTTTTTCTCCATCCAGATATTCGGCCTGATTCTGCGCGAAATAACCAATCTGCACATTATGACCCAGCTTGAGTTTTCCCTCGTGTTTGATCTCCCCGATTATGATCTTTGCCAGGGTTGTTTTTCCCTGACCATTCTGGCCTACAAAGGCGATCTTACTCTGGCGCTCAATCAAAAGATTTACATCTTTCAATACTTTCTTATCCCCATAAGATTTTTCAAGATGCTCAGCTTCAATAACCACTTTCCCAGGGTTTACCGACACGGGAAAATTAACAGACATTACCGCATTATCATCTTCATCTACCTCTATGCGATCTATTTTGTCAAGTTTTTTGATAAGGGATTGTGCCATGGAAGCTTTACTTGCCTTTGCCCTGAACTTATCAATAAGTTTTTCGGTATTCTCTATCTCCTTCTGCTGGTTCTTTTGAGCTGCAAGTTGCTGCTCTCTTAATTCCTTTCTGAATTCAATAAATTCAGAATAAGGTTTTCTATAATCATAGATACTACCCAGAGAGATCTCAATACTTCTATTGGTGACGTTGTTAAGAAACATCTTATCGTGAGAAACCAGCATAACACATCCCTGGTAATTATTCAGAAAACTTTCCAGCCAGATGATACTTTCGATATCCAGGTGGTTGGTAGGCTCATCCAGCAGAAGAATATCATTATTCTGAAGCAGAAGTTTCGCAAGTTCTATCCTCATTCTCCATCCCCCGGAAAATGTCTCGGTAAGCCTGTCAAAATCTTCCCTTTCAAAACCAAGGCCCTGAAGCACTTTTTCGGTCTCGCCTTCGTAATTATACCCTCCTATGATCTCATATTGATGAGTGACTTCACTAAGGTCTTCAATTAGCTGAGAATAGGAATCACTTTCATAATCTGTACGGGTGGCTAGCTGCTCATTGATCTTCTCCATTTTCCCCTCGAGCATTTTAATCTCTTCAAAGGCCTGATGAGCTTCATCAATTACTGTTCTACCCTGTTCAAAATCAAGATCCTGCTTTAAAAACCCAATTCTTAACTCCTTGTCTTTCGCAATCTGCCCGGTATCATACTCCTGGTCTCCAGAAATGATCTTTAATAAAGTAGATTTCCCTGCACCATTTTTTCCGATAAGACCTACCCTGTCCCCGGCTCCTAGCCGGAAACTAACCTCTTTAAATAGATATTCCCCTTGAAAAGAAACTGAAAGATTATGAATATTAAGCATTAAAGCATATTTTTT
>JBFIMP010000006.1:0-26240 GCA_041611635.1 Christiangramia sp. | reverse complement strand
TAGGGCTCTTTGCTCATTGGGCCAGTGTTTTTGGCTCAAATTTTATCTTCGGAAAGAAATGGGAAGAAAAGAAGATAAAAGAGATTATGGAAAAGGATAAGAAGCAGATCTGGAAATAAATTTAATTAATAGCGTTCAAGAGTGATTGACATTATAATTATTGAAGACGAAAAGCCTGCGGCGAGAAGATTACAGCGCATGCTTACCAAATTGGATATAGAGACCCAGACCATGCTGCATTCTGTTGCCGAAGCTATAGACTGGTTTATTAATCATAAACATCCAGAGCTAATATTTCTGGATATACAGTTAAGCGATGGTCTTTCTTTCGAAATCTTTGAGCATGTAAATATTAAAAGCGCTATCATTTTTACCACGGCATACGATGAATATGCCCTGAAGGCGTTCAAACTTAACAGTATAGATTACCTGCTCAAACCTATAGATCAGGAAGAACTGGAAGCTGCTATAAGTAAATTCAGGAATACTCAGCAGCAGAAAGATAATATCGATGTGAATGAGCTAAGGTCTTTATTAACCCGGAGTACTGGCGATAAAACCTATAAAACAAGATTTACCGCCCAGGTTGGTCAGCACCTTAAACTTGTAGAAGTTTCAGATATCGCCTGTTTCTTTTCTGAAAATAAGGCGACATATCTGCATTGCTACTCGGGCCGGAATTATCCCGTAGACATTCCTCTGGAACAGCTGGAGAAAGAACTTGATCCTGAAAAATTTTACCGCATTAATAGAAAGTGTATTCTTAATATAAATGCGATTAGAGACATAATTTCTTATACGAATTCCAGGTTAGAAATAAAACTGGAGAACTTTAGTGAATTTCAGCTTATCGTAAGCAGGGAAAGGGTTAAGGATTTCAAAACCTGGCTGGACCAATAATCCTGAAACATTAAATTTCAATTAATTAAAACCCTAAAGCACTTCCTTCCGTAGATATATTATAAGCTTTAGGTTTGTTAGGCATTATTGTTTCTAACAATATGTCGATCTGAGTTTTTGATTTTTTTGGTTGGTTAGATGCTTAGGGATGATGAGCTCTTTATACGATTTTATCTCCCTAAGT
Source organism: Christiangramia sp. (assembly GCA_041611635.1). Lineage (GTDB taxonomy): Bacteria > Bacteroidota > Bacteroidia > Flavobacteriales > Flavobacteriaceae > Christiangramia. The sequence goes on along the minus strand of JBFIMP010000006.1, from coordinate 25,156 downwards.
ATTTACAAAAGTAAGCCCCGCGTGAAAACGCGGGGCTTATCTTGTTTAAAGTGACTTCAATATTTACAGAGACGCCACTGCACCTAATACATACAGTTGATCCATTGTTGGTGATTCGCTACCTCCTTCAGGTTCAAGCGTGATCCCAAATGCTTGTGATTCGTTAGCATTTTCCAGAGTAAATATCTTATTATCATCTAAAGTGAATTCATCCAGCAATCCTATACTTGTAGGAGTAAGGGGTTCAAGTTTAAGAGACCATACCTGGTAGACTTTTCCCCTGGGAGGCTCTGGTAATTCCTTGGCATCTATATATGCCTTTTTTTCATCCTTGTTCCAATATACAGCCGCATAAGCTTCTGGAGCTACATTCTGACCCTGTAATGGCACTTTTGAAACATTCTTGTCTCTTAGAACCGCCAATAATTCCTCTGCCTTATCGGCATATTCCCTGGCATCTGCAATCTGTTGCTCCATTCTGGCAGTTTTCGTCCTTTCTGCATTGAGTTGCTCTCTAAGATCATTTTTATCTTCAAACACAAAGAAAAGGCCAATTAGTAGTAAGACGGTTGCAGCCCATCCTATATAAGAGACCCAGTTTGTTTCTTTATCTCTTTCGATCTCGATCACTTTTGGCTCAGACTTCTGTCCCAGTTTCTGTTTAATACGGGCCAATATCGCTTCAGCATTATATGCCGGGGCTGCCGAAGCCGATAACTTTTGAAGAGAATTCTCTATCTCTTCAACTTCTTTTCGAATTTCAGGGTGCTCCTTTAGGGCATTGCTCACCTTGCGACTCTCTTCTTCTGTGAGTGCACCGTAAACGTAAAGTTCCAGGTCTCCCGACGATATGATTTCTTGTGTATCCATATTTTATTCTACTAAAATTTCTCTAAGCTTGTTTATACAAGCTCTGTTCCTGGTTTTTACAGTTCCTAATGGCATATCAAGCTCTTCGGCTGCATCTTTTTGCGTAAAGCCTTTGAAAAACAGGAGGTCTATTAATTTCTTGCAATCAGGCTTAAGGATATCTATATATTTTTTGATTCCTATCGCATCTGCTTTCGCTGAAAAGTTTGAATTGCTCTCGAGAATATTTACGAAATTATCTGCGGTAAGGTTTTTTTGAGAGTTTTTATGGCTTTTAGATCTGATATGGTCTATAGAAGCGTTTCTTGCAATATTAAGGATCCAGGTGAAAAACCTTCCTTTGTTAGAATTATAGGAAGAGGCATTGTTCCAGATCTTCATAAAAACATCCTGAAGGATCTCCTCTGCTATGGCTTCATCTTTTAAAATGCTGTAAATTATTCCGTATACGCTCTCTGAATACAACTGATAAATTCTTTCGAAAGCCTTATGGTTACCGTTCTGTAATTCGAGGATTAGTCCGTCCTGTTGCATAAAATTTTTTTGAGGAAATAAATATAGTCTTAATTGGTATAAAAAAAAAGCGACTGAAAAGCCGCTTTATAGTCAAGGATTTTGGTTATTTTACTTCTGGATCACTCCGCAACCTACACGGGTACCTGCAGCACCAGAAGGCTGAGAGGTATAATCGTCTACACCGTCATGTACGATAACGGCCTTGCCTAAAAGGTCTTTATTAGCATCGCCACATCCTATACACCACTCGTCTGTACTTAGATTAACAGTGCCGTTTCCATTGGCGTCTACCTCAAAATTTCCTATATCACCTTTATGGTAACCATCTGCGCTTCCCCATTTACCATGCTTGGCCCCTGTAGGGTTCCAGTGTCCACCTGCAGAAGAACCATCTGCGGCTGAACAATCTCCCTTCTCATGGATATGCATGGCATGTTTACCTTCAGCAAGTCCGGAGATGATAGCGGTCATGGAAACTTCACCATTCTCTTCGGTGAATACTACATTACCACTTAGTTTGGAATCGCTAACCGGTTTCAAAGTAACCTTTACTTTTTTAACTTCTTTTTCCTTTTTTTCCATATCAGAACTCATCTCGGTTTCTGACTGGCTTTCCATTTCTTTTTCTTTTTTGTCATTCTTACAACTTGTGAAGACTAAACCTGCACAAAGAATAAGTGAAAAACTAATACGTTTCATAGAGTTTGGATTGGTTATATTTTATATAAAGTTAATCTAAATTAAGCCTATTAACAGGCATCACCAAAGATTTAAGTATAGCTTAACAAAGGACTGCAGTTCTTTAAAAAGACTCACGAACTTCTTAATTTAGTATCTATGTGTGCTTTGGAAGCAAGCGTTTTATGAACAGGACACTTATCTGCTATTTCCATTAAGCGTTTTATTTGTTTTTCATCCAATTCTCCTTTAAGAGAGATCTCTCTTTCAAAACTATCTATTTTCGCCTGATCTTTCTCGCAATTCTCGCAGTCTTCGGAATGTTTTTTAGCATAGTTTACGTGAGTTTCTACATTCTCTACCTGCCAACCTTTTCTTCTGGCGTACATTTGTATAGTCATGGAAGTACAGGCAGCGAGTCCGCTTGAAAGTAGTTCATAAGGAGTAGGTCCCAGATCGCTACCACCGGCTGTCACTGGTTCATCTGCTACAAAATGATGCTTGCCGGCAATGATTTGGGTTGTATAGCCTTTTTCTCCCAGATTGGCCATAACTTCATGATCTGTCTCTAATTCTGGCGACTCCGGCTGTTCGATATACTTACTCGCCCAGGCCGCAATAAGACCTCCGGCATACTCAGAATCAGACCTGTTGCTCAGCAAATGATCTGCCTTATCCAGAGAAATAAAACTCTTAGGATGTCGGGCAGATTTATATAATTCTTCGGCATGCTTAATAGATACGATCTTATCCTGTGGAGTATGCATGATGAGCAGTGGTGTTCTTATTTCTTCCAGGGATTTAGATTCATTATTATTTTCAAGGTCATCGATGAACTGTTTCTTTATCTGGAAACTGCGTCCACCTATATTTATTTTTGCCGAACCTTCTTTTTCAATTTCACTAAGGCTTGATTCAAAGTGCTTTTGTACATGAACCAGGTTTGACGGCGCATTGATGGTCACGATAGCCTTTACGGAATCTATTTCTTTTGCTGCAAAAAGGGCAGCTGCGCCACCCAGGGAATGCCCTACAATAATTGAAGGAGCATGATACTCTTCTTTCAGGAAGCTGGCTGCAGATACCAGGTCATCCACATTACCTGAAAAATTAGTGTCTTCGAAATCTCCATCGCTTTCTCCCAAACCAGTAAAATCGAATCTTAAAACTCCGTAGCCTTTTGAAGCAAGACTTTTACTGATATTAGAAGGAGCATGAAAATTTTTGTTGCAGGTGAAACAATGAGCAAAAAGTATAAAATTCTCTGGTTTTTTATTCGTTGGTAATTCCAGAATACCCTTCAGGGTTTTGGAATCTGAATTTTTAAAACTTACATCAAGCTTTTTCATAATATTCGTTTTAGATGGAGGAACTTCAGCAAGTATCAAGAATAAAAAAAAGCCGCCGTTAAGGCAGCTTTAATTCTGATAAACTATTCTTAAAGTTCTTTGATTTTTATATTTCGAAACCAGACTTTATCATCATGATCCTGCAAGGCGATATAACCTTTATGATTTGTCCCGAAGTCTTGCCATTCGCTGAATTTGGAATTCTTGACCATATTTTCCCAGGCTTCTCCGTGCACAGGAAATTCGGTCACTTTTACTCCGTTTAATTTTACCCAGCCTTTATTGTTCTTATGATCTATATGGATCACTTCTTTGTTCCATTCTCCCGCCGGCTTTGTTACATCCTCACTTGGAGCAACCATATCATATAACGCTCCAGCCGTGCGGTTAAGCCCGTTTTTTGCGTCCGGGTGCTTTTGATTATCCAGGATCTGGATTTCTGGACCGGTATAATAAGGTTCATTATACTTATCCATTTCCTGTACAGCCCATAAGATACCGCTGTTCCCGCCTTCAGATATTTTCCATTCTATTTGAAGCTCAAAACTTTCATACTTTTCCTTGGTCATAAGATATTCCTTGATCCTTTTATCTCCTTCTGCCGGAGCAAAGGAAATCACGCCATCCTGAATTTTCCACTGGCTGGAAATGGAATCTCTGTTGTAGGTCTGCCAGGAATCAAGATCATTACCGCTGAAGAGTACCTGCCATTCCTTATCCTGCATATTTTCGGTCTGCTGCATTTCTTCAGATTTTGTGATCTTGTTTTCTTCTGAATCCTTCTTTTCATTCTTGCAGGCCGCAAATAAAACAATGGAACAGCCAATTAAAATCATTCTTTTCATTCTTAGTTTGTTTTGATTCCTAAAATTCGTTGTAGTTTATTTTTATCTATTTCAGATCCTGAAAAGTCGTCAAATCTTTTCTGCGTAGCTTCGATGATATGAGACTGAATAAAAGGAGCGCCTTCTCTTGCACCCTGATCTGGGGACTTAATGCAGCATTCCCATTCCAGAACTGCCCATACGTCGCATCCATATTCAGTTAATTTTGAAAAGATAGTTTTAAAATCTACCTGGCCATCACCTGGATGCCTGTACCTGCCGGCACGGTCTTTCCAGTCACCAAATCCGCCAAACATTCCTTTTTTTCCGGTAGGATTAAATTCTGCATCCTTTACATGGAACATCTTGATGTAATCGTGATAATGATCTATATATTCCAGATAATCCAGTTGCTGTAATACAAAATGACTTGGGTCATAAAGGATATTCACCCTTTTGTGATTATGGGTCGCATCCAGAAATCTTTCGAAGGTAACACCGTCGTGGAGATCTTCTCCGGGATGAATCTCGTAACAAACATCTACCCCCTGTTCATCGAATTCATTCAGGATAGGCAACCAGCGCTTAGCCAGTTCTGTAAATCCCATCTCTACAAGACCCTCTGGTCTTTGTGGCCATGGGTGCGCCGTATGCCATAAAAATGAACCGCTGAAAGTTCCGTGGACATCGAGGCCAAGGTTACGGCTTGCTTTGGCAGCAAATTTCAGCTGCTCTATGGCCCAGTTAGTGCGTTTCTCCGGATTATTTTTGTATCCATCTGGAGCAAAATTATCGAACATGATATCGTATGCAGGATGCACGGCTACTAATTGCCCCTGTAAATGAGAGCTTAGTTCTGTGATCTGCAGGCCATATGATTCGACTTTGCCTTTAAGTTCATCACAATAGGTTTTGCTTTCCGCTGCTTTTTTGAGATCGATTAGCCTGGTTTCCCAGGTAGGGATCTGAATTCCTTTGTAGCCAAGATCTGAAGCCCATTTACATAAACCGTCCAGGGAATTAAATGGTTCCTTGTCGTCCATGAACTGAGCCAGAAATACAGCTGGTCCTTTAATAGTCTTCATTTTCTAATTTTTTGTACTAGTCTTCCATTTTTATCCAGACATTCCCCTTTTTATGGGAAGAGACGGTCTTTTCTATAAAGCTCATCCCGCGTAAACCGTCATTCAATTTTGGATAAGCGCCTTCATATTTTGAATTATCCTTAATGGCCATAGCCACTCCGTAATAAATATTACCCATAGAATCGAAAATACCTTCAGGATGTCCCGGCGGTAATTTTGTTCCCTCCAGTGAAAATTCGCTAAGGAAACCATGACCTGGTTTTATAACCTGTAAAGGTTTATCTTCTTTAAGCAAATAGAGATAATTGGGGTTTTCCTGTTCCCATTTTAAACCTCCTTTTTCACCATATACCTGCACCGTGAAATTATTTTCTTCACCGGTGGCGATCTGGCTGGCTCTTAGCACTCCTTTTGCTTTACCCGGAAATCTCATAAGTACCGTACCATCAATATCCATTGGGTTATCCTCGTAAAGATAATTGAGGTCTGCGAGGATATTTTCCACTTTCATACCGGTCACATATTCAGCCATGTTAAAGGCATGAGTTCCTATATCTCCAATACAGCAGCTAATCCCAGATTTTTCAGGATCCAGTCTCCAGGTGGAAGATCTTTTCTCTTTATCGTGTATTAAAGGATTGATCCATCCCTGGTAATATTGCACGTCTACTTTTTGAATTTTTCCAATCTCCCCGTTTTTTATCATGGTCTTCATTTGCCTGATCATGGGGTAACCGGTATAGGTATAAGTGACCGCGAAGATCGCCTTTGTTTTCTGCTGAATTTCATTCAGAGTTTTAGCTTCCTCGTAAGTGGTAGTCAATGGCTTTTCACAGATGACATTGAATCCATTTTCCAGTAGCTTTTTAGCCATGGGGAAGTGCAGGAAATTCGGTGTAAGCACAGATACAGCTTGCATCTTCTGATCCTCAGGCAGGGATTTTTCTTTTGCAATAAGGTCATCCAGGTCTTTATAAATCCTGGAGCTGTCAAGCTGAAGTTTTTCACCGAACTTAAGACTTTTCTCGTGCTTTAGATCGAATGCCCCACCTACGATCTCAAATTGGTCGAACATATTAGCCGCCACTCTATGAAGTATACCGATGAGCGAGTCTTCTCCGCCACCAAGTATACCCAATTTTATCTTTGCCATAATCTAATTTTTTTATATTTCGATATCTTTTTTGTCGATCTTTTCGTTCTTAAAAAATAAAGCAAAAAGTAGCATTACTCCAAACGCAAATACCGCAGGGTAGATCCAGATCGTTTCCCAATCGTGCATTTTATCTCCAATAAGGTAAGCGTTGGTGATTAGACCGGCAACGTAGAAGCCAATTAACATTCCTACTCCATAAGTTGCCAGAGTTATTAACCCCTGTGCTGAACTCTTATATTTTGAACCTGCTTTAAAATCGGTATAGATCTGTCCAGATACAAAGAAAAAGTCATAGCAGATACCATGTAATGCAATCCCGGTTAACAGCATAAAGATAAGTTCGCCAGAATCTCCATAAGCGAATAGAAAATATCTTGCTGTCCAGGCGAGCATCCCCGCAATAATAGTCATTTTAAAACCAAATTTTTTAAAGAAAAAGGGTAAAAGAAGCATAAAAAGCACTTCTGAAACCTGTCCAATCGTCATAAGTCCCGTTGGATTTTCAACACCTACTTCAGATAAAAAGGGGTTGGTGTTTTGGTAGTAGAACGCCAGTGGTATACAGATAAGAACTGATGCCAGGAAGAACATGAGGAAGTTCCTGTCTTTTAACAAACTCAAAGCATCCAGTCCTAAAGTTTCCACGATGCTTACTTTTTTAGACCTGTCTGCAGTGGGAGGGGTCTTTGGTAAGGTGAAACTAAAAAGACCAAGGAAGGCAGAAGCAATACTTACCATTAGGAAAGTATATTTAAGCATACCATCCTGCCTCGCCTCTGGGGCATCCCAGTAAAATAAATAACTTATAACCAGCCCGGCTGCGATCCATCCTATGGTTCCAAATACCCGGATAAAAGAAAATTCCTTCGCCGGGTCTTTCATTTGATTGAAGCTTACAGAATTTACCAGGGCCAGGGTAGGCATGTATGCGATCATATAGGCCAGTACCAAAGGATAAAATTCGGCAAAATCTGTACTTACATACATCATGTACAATAGAATGGCGCCCGTAATATGCAGAATTCCAAGTATCCTTTCCGCATTAAAGAATCGGTCTGCAATGAGACCTATAATAAAAGGAGCGATGATCGCGCCCCAGGATTGCGTCGAAAATGCGGTGGAGATCTGTACATCAGAAGCATTAAGGTTATATCCAAGAAAAGTTCCGAGAGTAACGAACCATCCTCCCCAAATGAAGAATTCAAGAAACATCATCAGGGAAAGTTGAAATCGAATAAATTTATTCATGATCTAGAGATTGGTTTTTATAGTTGCTTGCCGGCTTTGATTAAAAGATCCTTAGTAGCCATAATTCCTTTTTCAGCTGAAATTTCCTCACCTTCGAATTCAACTCCAATGAAACCATCATAACCGCTATCCTTTATAATTTTTAGCATTTTCTTATAGTCGATTAGCTCTTCATTGCCCTCTTCATCGAAAGTATAGGATTTCGCGCTTACAGCTTTGGCATAAGGCATCATTTTCTTAACACCATCGTATCTCGGGAATTCTTCAACACAATCTGCGTCCCATCTCTGGCCGCCTTCACGTTTCAGACAGAAATTTCCAAAATCGGGTAGAGTACCGCAATTTTCCATGTTTACTCCCTGCATAACCTCTACAAGAAGATCGGCGTTAGAGGAAAGGTAGCCGTGGTTCTCCACAAGTACATTAATACCTTTGGTTGAAGCGTATTCAGCTAATTTTGAAAGGGCGTCTATCGAATTCTCTTTCCATTCCTCTGGCACTTCACTACCAAAAAGGTTTACTCTAATAGAGTGACATCCCAAAAAACTGGCTGCATCTACCCATTTCTTATGATTTTCTATGGCTTTATTTCGCTCTGTTGTATTATTAACCGCAAGGTCACCTTCGCCATCTACCATGATAATCAGGTTTTTAATACCGTATTTGGTGCTATTCGCTTTCAAGCTATCAAGGACGGTTTTCATTTCTGCAGCAGGGTCTTTAGCATTTTTGATCTTTTCAGCATAAAAACCACTTACGTATTCGATACCTTCAAAACCCATTTCGCTTGCCTTTTTAGCAAAATCCATAGGATCTAATTCGCCGTCATATATAGGTTTATGTAAAGACCATTCTGCAAGGGAGAGTTTAAAAAATAAAGAGTCTGCAGGTTTCTCGATTTCTGTTTCTACAATTTCGCTTGTAGATTCTTTGGACTTGTTTTTACAGGAATAAAGATTAACGGATAGAAATAATGCGCTGAGTATCAATAAGGATGATACTTTTTGGGATTTAATGTTCATTTAGGGATGGTAAATAACGGTTTGTAATGTCGATTTATTAATTATGAAATTTAAATGTAGGCTTTTTTTTAAAGATGTAAAATAATAGCCATAAATTTATATATTTGACAGACTTCGATTAATTTTTTCACCAAAAAAGCAAAGAATTGTGAGTAATTTTTATGAAAATGACACCTATGATGCAATAGTTGTAGGAACCGGGATTAGTGGTGGTTGGGCAGCCAAAGAACTGTGTGAAAAAGGTTTCAAGACCCTGGTTTTGGAACGTGGACGTATGGTAAAACATGTTAAGGATTATCCAACCATGAACGACGATCCCTGGGATTATAAGTTCAAGGGAGATGTTCCAAGGGAAGAAGTAAAAAGACAATTTAAGCAGGACAGAACAGGTTACACAATTTCTGAACCTAGTAAACACTGGTTCGTAGACGATATTAAACATCCATATAATGAAGTGAAAAGATTCGATTGGATGCGAGGTTACCACGTGGGAGGTAGATCTATTATGTGGGGACGCCATAGTTACAGGCTAAGTGAAATGGATTTCGAAGCCAACAAAAAAGATGGAATAGGGGTCGACTGGCCGATTAGATATAAAGATGTGGCACCCTGGTACGACTATGTAGAATCTTATATAGGTGTTTGTGGTGAAAAACTAGGCTTAAGCCAGTTACCAGACGGAGAGTTTCTTCCACCTATGGACCTTAATTGTGTAGAAGATTATTTTAGAGAAAGTATCGCTAAAAATTTTGATGGTCGTGTAATGACCTCTGGTAGGGTCGCCCATATAACCGGTGATAAAAAATTTGAAGGCAGATCTAAATGCCAGTTTAGAAATCGATGCATTAGAGGATGTCCTTACGGGGGCTACTTTAGTAGTAATTCATCTACTTTACCGGCAGCAGAAAGAACTGGAAATATGACCTTGCGACCTCATTCCATAGCAAGTGAAGTTATCTATGATCCGGAAACAAAAAAAGCTACCGGCGTAAAGGTGATCGATGCCAATACAAAGGAAGTGATGGAGTTCAAGGCAAATGTGATCTTCTTATGCGCTTCTGCAGTAGCTTCTGCAAGTATTCTAATGCAATCTAAATCTGATAGATTTCCTAACGGAATGGGGAATGATTCTGGTGAATTAGGTCATAACGTGATGGATCATCATTTTAAAGCGGGTGCTTCTGGAAATTACGAAGGTTTTGACGATAAATATTATAAAGGAAGAAAACCAAATGGTATTTACCTGCCAAGATTCAGGAATCTTAACGGGAAAGATAAAAACCTGGACTTTATTAGGGGTTATGGATACCAGGGTGGAGCAAGTAGAACTAATTGGTCTGATAGTATTGCTGAGGCAGCCTATGGTGAAGATCTAAAAAAAGCCATAACAGAACCAGGAGGCTGGAACATGGGTCTTATGGGCTTTGGGGAAACCCTGCCTTACCACGAGAATAAAATGACCCTGGATTATGATAAGCTGGATGAATGGGGTCTCCCTACCGTAACATTTGATGCTGAATTCAAGGAAAATGAATTGAAAATGCGGGAAGACATGGTTTCGCAAGCTGTAGAAATGCTTGAAAAAGCAGGGTTCAAGGATGTAAAAGGTTATGACGATATTGGAGCTCCTGGGTTAGGTATTCATGAAATGGGCATGGCCAGAATGGGACGTGATCCAAAAACCTCTGTGCTTAATGGCAATAACCAGGTTCATGGGGTACCTAATGTATATGTAACAGATGGCGCATTTATGACTTCTGCTGGATGCCAGAATCCATCCCTGACTTATATGGCCATGACGGCAAGAGCAGCAGATCATGCCTCCAGGAATTTTAAAAAATCTAATGCATAAAATAAAAGGATAATGAAAAGGAGACAAGCATTAAAAAATATAGGATTAGGTGCAGGTTTATTTGTTATAGGTCCATCCACATTAAGCTTATTGCAAAGCTGCAAGAACGAACCCGAATATGATTGGCAGCCGGTTTTTCTTACTGCCTCTCACGGGTATGCTCTGAAAAAGGTACTAAATGTTATTTTGCCTTCCTCAGATACTCCAGGGGCCACAGACCTTAATATCCCTCAATTTATAGATTCTTATATGGATCAGGTTGAGGACTTAGATAGAAGGGAAAGGTTTCAGGAGTCGGCAGATGCATTTTCCAGAGCTTTTAAAGAAGAATATAATAAAGAGCAGGAGGAAGGAAGGGATGAGGATTTTGAAAACCTTGTGAAAAAATATCTGAAGGCTACACCAGCGCAAAAAGAAAAATTCGTGCGACGAAATACCGAAACACAGGATGCCATTAGTGATCCCAATTATGTTATGAATAATGATGAGGGAGCATATGCCTATCTAACCAGTTTAAGAAGCATGGCCATATGGGCGTGGAAGAACAGTGAAGAAATAGGTGAAAATGTAATGTGGTACGATCCTATTCCCGGACAGTACATCCCCTGTGGGCCAGTGGATGAACTAGGGCAGGGGAAAGCCATGTCCTTATAGAATGCCAGAGTATCATCTCTTCTTTTAGTAATAAACCAGACAATCAGGGTAAAAATTATATACAGCAGAGAGTTAGCTTTTTGGAGAAATTGGCACAATTGCGAATATGATATTTCGAGCTTAATTCTACCCATGAAATAAACAAATATTGAAATTTTCATAGGGTTAATTAGGGATTCAAAAGATTCGACAGATTTTAAAATTCTTTATTTTTTCTAGTTAAATAACTTTATTAACAATTTTTTATATAAATTGAGGGCAGTTCAGAGATTTTTCTGAACGTATTCCAACTAAAACGTATTTTTTATGAAACAAATTATCTTTAGGGGCCTATTGTTTATTTCGGTCTTCCTTTTTTATGGGATGGTAAATGCACAGCAGACGGTGACCGGTACGGTGACCGATGAGACTGGTCCGCTACCCGGCGCGACCGTGGCAATTAAAGGAACCTCGACAGGAACTACAACAGATTTTGACGGAAATTATACAATTAACGATGTGCCGGCAGATGGAACTCTTGTATTTAGTTTTGTAGGTTACGAAACCCAGGAAGTCCCTGTTGAAGGAAGAACTTCAATTGATGTAAACCTGGCAACCGATGCATCTGAACTTGATGAAGTTGTATTGATTGGATATGGTCAAACTACAGTGAGGGATGCAACCGGAGCTGTATCGTCAGTTAAATCTGAAGAATTTAACAAGGGTATAAACACTTCCCCAGACCAGTTATTACAAGGTAGGGTAGCAGGTGTTCAAATTACCCAGGCTAGTGGTGAACCTGGTGCTGCGGCAAACATTAGAGTAAGAGGTACTTCCTCGATAAGAGCTGGAAATGACCCTTTGATTGTTGTTGATGGTGTTCCATTAAGTGGAGGAAATGTGAGTCCAGGAAGTGATACCGGGCTTGGAAGAAGAGGTTCTACCAACCCTTTGGCTTTCATTAATTCTAGTGATATCGCCAGTATCGATATTTTAAAAGATGCATCTGCAACGGCAATTTATGGTTCCCGTGGTGCCAATGGTGTTGTTTTAATCACAACCCGTGGTGGTAGAAGCGGTAAGCCGCAGGTGAGCTTCAATTCATCTTTTCAGTCCAGTACGATCTCCAATGAATACGACCTGATTACGGCAGATGATTATCCAGGGATTGCCACCAGTGTTGGTAACCCAAATCCAGATCTTGGAGCTCGTTTAGATCCATTAGGTTCAATTTTACGAACTGCCTTTACACAACAACATGATTTTTCATATGGTTCTGGAGGAGAGACTGGAAATTACAGAATTTCCCTTGGTATCCTTGATCAGGAAGGTATTATTAAAGGAACAGGTCAGGAAAAGTATACTGGTAATATCAATATTACCCAGCGTGCATTTGATGATGTAGTTACTTTTAAATCTAATATCATCTATTCTTATATTAAGGATGATGGAGAAGCAATATTCGAGAATGCTTCAGCAGAGGGGGATTTAATGTCTTCAGTATTGAGATGGAATCCAACTAGGCCATTCTTTAATGAGGATGGTACTTATAACCAGCCAAGTGATAACCAAAGAAACCCACAGGCATTCCTTGATTTTTATGAAGATAAAACAGAAACATCAAGAATTCTTGCAAACCTTTCTACTACGATTAATATTACTGAAGGTTTAGACTATAAATTCAATATTGGTTTAGACAGAAGTGAGTCTACCAGAAGAACGGCTATTTCTAACGATTTTAATGCTAATAACATTTTAGGACGAGGAGTTGCATCATACGAAGACAACTATAATTTCAACAAGTTATTCGAGCATACTTTGAGCTATAATTCAGAAATCGCAGCAAACCTTAAATTGGATGCTGTTGTGGGTTATTCTTATCAGAGTTTCGAATCTAAAGGAAATAGCATAATTGGTCGTGACTTTAGTATTGCAGATCAGGATAAGTATATCAAAGATATTGGTTATGCAGCGACTATTCAACCAACCGATGTGCTGGCGTACTACAATCCGTCTTCAGAATTACAGTCCTTCTTTGGTAGAGCCAATTTCAATTATAACAGTAAATACTTACTAACAGCTACTTTAAGAGCTGATGGTTCCAGTAAATTTGGTAGTAACAACAGGTATGGATATTTCCCTTCTGTAGGTGCTGCCTGGAGAATAGTTGAAGAAGGATTTTTACCTATGGCTGTTTCAGATCTTAAGTTAAGAGGTAGCTGGGGTATTACCGGTAACCAGGAATTTCCAGCTGGTTCTGCACAAACACAATTTGGACCAACAGGAGATGGTTCAGCAGTTCAACAGGTTAATGTCGCAAACCCTAATCTACAATGGGAAACTACCGAGCAGTTTGGTGTAGGTATAGATTTTGGATTTGCTAATGATAGATTTACAGGATCTGTAGATTACTTCAACAGAAAGACTAATGATCTTTTATTTAGATTGCCAGCCATTCAACCGGCTCCAAATGTTAATTACTGGACAAATTTTGATGATATAGAAATTGAGAACGAAGGTATTGAAATCTCTTTAAACGCTAATGTTATTCAAAGTAAAGACTGGACATTCGATGTGTCATATAATATGGCTTTCCTTGATAACACCATTTCTAGTGTAAGTAACCAGTTCCCTATTGGTATACCAACCGGAGAGGTTAATGGTAGAAGTTTGACTGGACAAAGATCACAGTTATTATATGACAACCAACCTCTTTACGCTTTTTATCTGCCAGTATTTAACGGGTATGATGCGAATGGTGCGCCAACTTACGTAGATGTAAATGGTGATGGAACGGTAAATCCGAACTTTGATGGTCCTGGGAGATCTTCAGATAGAGATTTCGTAGGTGATCCAAACCCTGATATTACTTTAGGTATTGGATTGAATGCTACTTTTAGAAATTTTGATTTCAGTGCTAACCTTAATGGTGCATATGGCCATCAAATCTACGATAACACGAATGCCGCCTTATTCTATAAGGCAGCTGTTGCCAATGGAGATAATGCGACTTATGCAGAGGTTAATTCTAATGCCGATCCTGCAAATGGGGGACCATTTCTTTCTACAAAAGATCTACAAAGTGGTGACTTCTTAAGGCTTAATAGTGCGTCTATTGGTTATACCTTTATGGGGGAAGAAGACTTCTCTCTGGAATGGATCAAATCTTTACGTGTATATGTGGCAGGACAGAACCTTTTTGTAATTACTCCATATGATGGTTTTGACCCAGAGGTGAATGTGAATAAAGCTATTGACGGGGTTCCATCTTTTGGTATAGATTATACATCCTATCCAAGAAGCAGAAGCTTTACGGTAGGTATAAATGCAAACTTTTAATAAAATATTCTTATGAAAAAAATAGTATTAATTTTATTCGTTAGCGTTCTGGCATTCGGGTGTACAAGCCTGGATGAGGAATTGAACGATACAGTGGATAGTGAAGTTGCTGCTACTACTGCAGATACAGAGTCGCTACTCATATCGGCCTATCAGGCTATGAGAATCTTTGATACTCAGGATAACATTTTCGCGTTACAGGAGCATACATCAGATGAATTAGCCGGCCCTACAAGAGGTCCAGACTGGGACGATGGTGGTGTTTGGAGAAACCTGCATACTCATAGCTGGGCAAGTTCCAACAACTTTATTGAAAGCTCTTATACTGGTTTATTGAGTGGGATCTTCCGCTCAACCCAGGTGTTGGAATTTAATCCATCTCCAGAACAGGCTGCTCAGGCAAGATTCTTGAGAGCATTCTTCGCTTTTCACTTAGTAGATAACTTTGGATTGGTTTTAGGTAGAGAGCCTGGAGAAGACCTTACGTCGCCTCCTTCTATTACTTTGAACAGACCTGAAGGAATCAATTTTGTGATTGCAGAACTGGAAGAGATCATTGATGATCTTCCAGATACTGGTGATGCTACCGTAGCAAATAAAAATGCCGCTCACTTCTTAC
Source organism: Christiangramia sp. (assembly GCA_041611635.1). GTDB lineage: Bacteria > Bacteroidota > Bacteroidia > Flavobacteriales > Flavobacteriaceae > Christiangramia. The sequence continues at coordinate 9,965 of JBFIMP010000006.1, read as the reverse complement.
TAGCTAAAGCTTATTTGAACAAGGCAGTATATATGGCTACAGATCCAAGTTCTAACGCTGCTTCTGCAGGTCCTTTTAGTTTTGATACTGGAGATATGAATAGCGTTATCTCTAATGTGGACGCTATTGTTAATTCTGGGGATTATGAACTGGAAACCATGTATTTTGATAATTTTTCACCTACGAACACTAGTGATAGTTCTGAAAATATTTTCGTGAGTGAGAATGTTAGAGGGAACAACCCTGCCAATACCCACTCAAGATGGCACATGACCCTGCACTATAATAACCAGCCAAGTGGTTGGAATGGTTTTGTAACTCTTGCAGAGATATATGATCTTTATGAAGATGGAGATATGCGTAGAGAATTCACACCAGATTATTTCGCTGGAAATACCGGTATGAATGCAGGTTTCCTATTAGGTCAGCAATTTGCTGCAGACGGTACACCATTAGAAGATAGAAATGGTAACCCTCTAGCGTTTACCAAAGACTTTTCTTTAACAGCTTCTAGTGAGGTTGCAGGTATCAGAGTAATTAAATATCCTGTAGATTTTACCAATATTGGTTCTGTAGGTAATGATTATGTTCATTTTAGATTAGCAGATGCTTTATTAATGAAAGCAGAAGCCATCCTTAGAGGTGGAGCAGCTACTATGGGAGATACTCCAGAATCTCTGGTTAACTCTATAAGAACTCTAAGAGGAACCTCAGATCTTACTGCCGTAACCTTGGATGATATCTTAGATGAAAGAGCCCGAGAATTGTATTGGGAAGGTTGGAGAAGAAATGATCAAATTCGTTTCTCTACGTTCCTGGATGCTCATCATGAAAAACCAGCATCTTCTGAACAATATTTACTGTTTCCAATTCCACCGGCAGCATTGTCTACCAATCCTAATTTAACCCAGAATCCTGGATATTAATTAGTTTTTATATTTAATAAATAAAAGCCTTTCCGTAATTTGGAAAGGCTTTTAATTTATAACAGCTTAACCCCAAATAGTTGATATTGAAAAGATCGGTTTTATTTTTTTGTTTTTTATACTTCGTTCTCTCCTGCTCAAGGGAAAATCCAAAAGATGAGAATTTTAGGTTTCAAATGCTCCCCTCTGAAGTTAGCGGTATAGATTTTAAGAACGAGATCATCACATCTAAAGACCTCAATATCCTTAATTATCTATACTTCTATAATGGTGCAGGTGTTGCAGCAGCAGATTTTAATAATGATGGACTAACAGATCTGTATTTCGCTGCTAATATGAGTAGCGATAAACTGTATCTAAATCAGGGTAATCTAAAATTCAGGGAGGTGTCCAAGATCGCTGGAATTCTTCAAAAAAAATCATGGTCTAACGGGGTAACCACTGTAGATATCAACAATGATGGGCTCCTGGATATTTACGTAAGTGAAGTAGGTAACTATAAGACTTTAAAAGGACGCAATAAGTTATATATTAACCAGGGTCAGGGCGAAGATGGTGTACCCCGATTCACCGAAGAAGCTGCAAAATATAATTTAGATTTCAGCGGAATGTCCACCCAATCTGCATTTTTCGATTATGACCTTGATGGTGACCTGGATGTATTTATAATGAATCATTCAGTTCATCCGAACTCAAATTACGGTACCGGGGCGACCAGGAAGGTGCTAGATAGCATTTCTGGTGACCGGCTTTTTAGAAATGATGGAGGCAGCTTTACCGATGTTTCCAAAGAAAGTGGCATTTACAGTAGCAAAATTGGATATGGGCTCGGTCTGGCGATAGGGGATCTTAATAATGATGGTTATCCTGATATTTATGTTGGAAATGATTTTTTTGAAAACGATTATTTGTATATCAATCAAAAAGATGGAACATTTAAAGATCAAATTTCTGCAAAAAACAGTGGGATAGGGCATACTTCTCATTATTCCATGGGTGTTGATATTGCCGATTTTAACAATGACGGATTGCAGGATATCATAAGTCTGGATATGCTTCCTGAAGATCTTACTACCTATAAGGCATCTGGAACAGATTATGCTTACCAGATCTACCATAACTATTTGAATAATGGATACGCCAACCAGTACATGCAGAATGCACTGCAGCTAAATCTGGGAAATTTTAACTTTAGTGAAATAGCGCATCTATCTGGCATAGCCGCAACAGAATGGAGCTGGGCACCATTATTTGCAGATCTTGATAACGATGGGAAAAAGGATCTTTTTATCTCTAATGGGATTCTTGGAGCGACCAACGATATGGATTATATCAGCTTTATAGCCAATGAGAATATTCAAAAGCGGCTTAGCAAGGGAATGAACGATCAGGATCTAAAGATCATCGATGAGATCCCTGAAAAACGAACGGCCAATTATTTTTTCAGGAATGCCGGGGAGTTCCATTTCGAGAACATGAATTCCAGCTGGATTAAAAGCGAGGAATCTTTCAGTAATGGGGCTGTCTATGCAGATCTTGATAACGATGGCGATCTCGACCTGGTCACCAATAACGTGAATTCTGAAGCTTCAGTATATGAAAACCTAAGTCGCGATAGGGATAGTTTGAATTTTTTACAGATAAAATTTAATGGTCCGGAAAACAACAAATTTGGAATTGGTGTAAAAATAAAATTATATCAAGAAGATAAAATACAGATAGCAGAGAATTATCCAACTCGTGGTTTTATGTCTGCAGTACCACCTGAACTCCATTTTGGACTTGGTAAGCTAAAGAATATAGATTCAATAGATGTCTCATGGCCTGGAGGTTTCAAGCAACGCCTATGGGATGTTAAGCCTGGTCAAAAACTGCATATCAAATTTGAAGAGGCTACTAAATACTCAGAAAATTTAGACAAGATTAATGCAAATACAGAAGATCTTCTGGTTACCAATATGCATAAGGAATATTCATTTAAGGATTTCTCATATGAACCTTTGATTCCCTATTCCCAGTCAAACCTTGGTCCGGCTGTATCTGTTATAGACTTTAATAAGGACGGCAGGGACGATATTTTCATTTCAGGTGATCAGTTTAATCCTGGTAAAATGTGGCAGCAAAATACTGATGGTAGTTTTGCTATAGTTGCTGGAATTCAATTCAGTTCAAATTCCCTGGAGCCCATAGACCAGGTTTTCTTCGATATGAATAATGATGGTTATCTGGATGTGATCATTGCCTACGGCGGTACAGATCCTAACAATATCAATAAAAACCGCCCGGAGTTCTATCTGAATAAGAATGGTGCCTTGGAGAAAACCCAATATCTGAATGATATTGAGATTAACGCTTCAGTAATAGGGTCTGCCGATTTTAACAATGATGGATTCGAAGATATTTTTCTCGCTAGCAATTCAGATTATGGAAGTTATGGAAAAAGCCAGGATGCTGTAATATTGCTTAACGAGAATGGATCTGGTTTCAATAAATCTGAAGCCTTTTCCAAAGCATTGCAAGACCTAGGAATGGTCTATGACGCTAAAATTATAGATATTAACAAGGATGGTCTTGCAGATATAGTCATCGCGGGACATTATATGCCTATAACTTTTCTCATAAATAACGGTAAAGGTTTTATTAAAAAAGAAATAGCTGATACACAAGGTTGGTGGAATTCAATAGCGATCGAAGATTTTGATAAAGATGGGGATATGGATTTAATCGTTGGTAACTGGGGTCTAAACAGCAGGTTAAAAGCTGGCACTGATAGTCCTTTACAGCTCTACCTGAATGATTTTGACGATAATGGTAAAGTAGATCCTATACTAACTTATTTTTATCAAAACAGGGAAACTCCTCTGGTCACTAAAGATGAGATTACCAAGCAAATCCCGCAATTGAATAAATCTTTTTTATCCTATACAGATTTCGCAAAAGCAGATTTTAATGATTATTTTTCGGAAGAGAAAATTGGTAATGCGATAAAGAAAAAGGTTGTAACTCTTGAAACTTCTTTATTTGAAAATACAGGAGTTCTTGAATTTTCTAAAAGGCCGCTGCCAAGAGAGGTGCAATTTTCTTCAGTTCATGATATCCTGGTAACCGACCTGGATAATGATGGTCTAACAGACATAGTACTAGGTGGGAATAATTATCACGTGAACACACAATTGGGCCGGCTGGACGCAAGTAAGGCTGTAATTCTTCGAAATAAAAGTAACCTGGATTTTGAAATAATAAGGAACAAACTTTACATTAATGGACCGGTTAAGTCTATAAAAAAAGTAAAAGTTTTAGATGAGAATTTTCTCATCTTCGGAATAAACAATGATAGTACACAGTTTGTGAAATACCCCAAATTCAATGATTAGAAAGACTTTTAAAATTTTATTTGTTCTTTTAGCAGTTTCCTGCGGAAAGGATAAGGAGCAACCTGCGGTGCAAACTTCAGAAGATTTTCTTTTTACAGAAATGCCTTCAGACTCTACAGGGATCGATTTCATAAATAAGGTTGAAAATGAAAAGGACTTCAATATTTTCAATTATAGGAATTTTTACAACGGTGGAGGAGTAGGAATTGGTGATCTTAATAATGATGGGTTGCCTGATGTCTATTTAACCGCAAATAGAGAGAAGAATAAGCTTTATTTAAATAAAGGAAATTTCAAATTCGAAGATATTACGGCATCATCTGGTGCAGAGGGGAACAGGTCCTGGTCTACAGGTGTAACTATGGTAGATATCAATGCAGATGGATTTTTGGATATCTACGTTTGCAATGCTGGTAATTTGGCAGGGGACGATAAAAAGAACGAGCTTTTTATTAATAACGGCGACTTAACCTTTACCGAAAAAGCTGCCGAATATAATCTGGACGATAGTGGTTTTGGAACGCATGCAGCTTTTTTTGATTATGATGGAGATGGAGACCTGGATGTATACATACTTAATAACAGTTTTCTTCCGGTAAGCAGCCTGGGCTTTGTGAATAAAAGAGAAACACGCAGTGAAGACTGGGATATCCCTGAGGCGCTTAAGGGGGGAGGTGATAAATTGTTGCGAAATGATAACGGCCGTTTTACCGATGTTAGTGAGGAAGCAGGAATATACGGGAGTTTAATTGGTTTTGGGCTGGGTGTGACCATTGGAGATATTAACGGTGATATTTTGCCAGATATTTATGTTTCCAACGATTTTTATGAGCGCGATTACCTGTATATAAATCAGGGAGACGGGACTTTTAAAGAACAAATAAAGGATTATATGCAGCATCTTAGTCTTTCCTCTATGGGTGCTGATATGGCTGACCTTAATAATGATGGTCTGCCAGAAATATTTGTGACAGATATGCTTCCAGAAAATGATGCCCGCCTTAAGGAAACCGGGAATTACGAGACATATGACCTCTTTCAACTTAAAAAAAGCAGGGATTTCTATAATCAGTACATGCAAAATACGCTACAGCTGAATAATGGTGACGGCACCTTTTCTGAAATCGCCCATTATAGCGGAGTGGCAAAAACCGATTGGAGCTGGGGTGCTTTGTTATTTGATATGGATAATGATGGTTATCGCGATATTTTTGTGAGCAATGGCATTTTTCATGACCTGACCAATAATGATTTTATGGACTTTTTTGCCAACGATATCATTCAAAAAATGAGCATCACCGGAAAAAAAGAAGATATCGATAAGGTCATCAATAAAATGCCTTCTACTCCAATACCTAATTATGCGTTTAAAAATGCTAAGGATATGGTCTTTGAAAATAAGGCTGGTGAATGGGGGCTCGACAATCCGGGATTTTCCAATGGCGCTGCTTATGCCGATCTGGATAATGATGGAGACCTAGATCTTATTGTAAATAACTTTAATATGCCTGCTTTTGTTTATAAAAACAACAGCGAAAGATCTGATAGAAATTTTATTAAAGTAAAGGTAAATGGCGAAGGTAAAAACACCATGGCCGTAGGGAGTATTATCGATTTATTCGTTAATGGAGAAATATTAAGACAGGAGTTGATCCCTACCCGTGGGTTTCAGTCTTCAGTAGATTATGTGCAAACCATTGGTCTAGGAGATAAAGCAAATATAGACTCTGTACAGATCATTTTTCCCGATAAAAAACTAATGCTTATTAAGGATCCAAAAATAAATTCCACCTTAGTTCTTGATCAATCTAAAGCGACTAAGAAATGGTCCAGCACTTTAGAAGGCAAAAATTCCTGGTTGCAGGAAGTGCATACCAATTTCGAGCCTTTGCTGGAAGACAGGCATGTGGATTTTGATTATGAAGGGCTTATTCCTAAGATGCAATCCCAGGAAGGGCCAGCCATGGCTATCGCCGACCTTGATAACGATGGTAACGATGATGTTTATTTGGGAGGTTCCTATGGGACTTCTGGTAGGTTGTATCTTCAGAAAAAACCCGGAGAATTAAAACAGATTGCTTTTAATGGCGGGGAAAATTTTGAAGATACAGATGCTGTATTTGTAGACATTGATGGTGATAATGACCTTGATCTATTAGTAAGCTCCGGAGGTAATTTCAAAAATGCCAGAACGGGTCTTCGGGTTTATATTAATAAAGGAAATTTAGAATTCAGTGATTACAAAGTCGTGTCTTATTCTCCTAATAATATCTCTAATATAGAAATAGCCGATATAGACAAGGATGGAGATATGGATATTTTCCTTGGAGTATATACCGTCCCGGGGATCTATGGACTTAAGGTTTCCAGTGTTCTTCTAGAGAACGATGGAAAAGGAGAATTTAAAGATATTACTGCCTCTGCCGCTCCGGAATTGAAGGATATTGGAATGGTTAAAGCTGCGGTTTTCGAAGATCTAAATGGAGATGGCCAGAAAGACCTGACCGTGGTAGGAGAATGGATGACCCCCAAGATATTTCTAAATGAGCAGGGGAAATTTACCCTAAAGAATAATGAATTGTCTGAGTATTCAGGCCTGTATAACAGCGTTATAGCACAAGACCTTAATAACGATGGTTTTCCAGACCTTGTTCTTGGGAATAGAGGCACTAATGCCAGTTATCAGGCTTCTAAGACCGAACCGGCTAAAATGTTCGTGGCAGACTTCGACCTTAATGGTACCATAGAACAGGTTTTCACCAGAACCATAGATGGCAGGGATATTCCTTTACATACTAAAAGAGAGTTGGCCGGGCAAATTGTATCCATCAAGAAACAGAATATGAAGTTTAGTGAATATTCCAACAAGTCTATCCAACAACTTTTTGATGCTGAAATTCTCGAGAAAGCCGATGTAAGTATGATCCATAATTTTAATAGCATTGTAGCCTATAATGACGGCAATGCTAATTTTAGAATCGAAGCTTTGCCCGCCCAGGCCCAGTATTCCTGTATCTGCAGTATAAATACTGGCGATTTTAATAAGGATGGAATTCAGGATCTTATCCTCGCCGGTAACAATTACTCTTTAAAACCTCAGTTTGGAAGGCTGGATGCTAGTTTTGGTACGATATTATTAAACAACAAGGAAGGTTTCGAGGTGGCAGATTCTGAAGATTCTGGATTGCTGTTGAAAGGTGAGGTTAAGGCGATGAAATGGCTTAAAGACAGGAATGGCAATGAATATTTGCTAGTGGGTATTACGAATGCCAAACCCAAATTATTCAAGCGCAATGAGTAGAATTTCATATGGCTTTCTTTTATCAATTATTATCTTTCTTTATTCCTGTGCAAAGGAAAAGAATGAAAATCTGGAAAAAGACACAGATTATCTTTTTACTAAACTGAAATCTGAGGAAACGGGCATAGATTTTCGAAATGATCTTACCGAAACAGATTCACTTAATATCCTTGAATATCTCTATTATTACAATGGAGGAGGAGTGGCTATAGGTGATATCAATAATGATGGTTTACAGGATATATTCTTTACTTCGAATCAGAATGAGAATCGCTTATATCTGAACCAGGGTAACCTGCAATTTCTTGATATTTCAAAATCTTCAGGGATTTTAGGTAATTCAGATTGGAATACCGGGGTGACCATGGCCGATGTGAATGCAGACGGACTATTGGATATTTACATACTTGCCGTAAGTGGGATTCATGGCTTAAAGGGCAGGAATGAATTATTTATAAATAATGGGGACAATACTTTTACCGAAGCTGCTGAAAAGTACGGGATAGGACTCATGAATTATGGAACTGCCGCTAGCTTTTTCGATTATGATAATGATGGTGATCTGGATCTGTATGTTTTGGATCACGCGGTACATACAGATGATTCTTTCAGTCCGGCAGAAATCAGGGAGCGACGATCAGAATCCAGCGGAGATAAATTGTTCGAATTTCGAGATGGAAAATTCTACGATGTAAGTGAACAGGCAGGTATTTATGGCGGTCCTAATGGTTATGGCCTTGGAATCGCCACGGCCGATTTTAACAACGACGGATATACAGATATTTATGTAAGCAATGACTTCCATGAGGATGATTATCTATACATGAACAATGGTGACGGGACTTTCAGTGAGCAGGTCAAAAATAAAATGACCCAGGTGAGCAGGTTTTCCATGGGGAGCGACGTTGCAGATATTAATCATGATGGTTATCCAGATATCCTTTCAGTAGATATGTTACCCGAAGATGAGACTGCTTTGAAGGCTTCTGTGGGAGATGAAGATATCAATATTCTGAATCTCAGGATGAAATATGGGTATCACCGTCAGTTCAGCCGTAATATGCTGCAATTAAATAATCGCGGCGAGAACTTCCAGGAAATTGCTTTGTTAAGCGGAATTGAAGCTACAGATTGGAGCTGGTCACCGTTGTTTGCAGATTATGATATGGATGGCGAAAAAGATCTCTTCATTTCCAATGGGATTGTGCGCAGACCTAATAACCTTGATTATATAAAATATATCTCGAATTCCCAGATCAATAAGAAAAAAGATGACACTCAATTCATGGATAAGGAGTCATTAAATCTAATGCCTGAAGGAAAGGTGAATAATTATTTTTTTAGGGGAACTGATGATCTTTATTTCCTGGATCATTCTACCAATTGGGTGATTCCTGAAGCTTCCTTCTCGAACGGGAGTGCCTATGCAGATCTGGACAATGATGGTGACCTGGACCTGGTGACCAATAATATTAATGCTGAAGCTTTTATTTATATGAATTCAGCATCTGAAAAAAATAATTACCTAAGGATGCAATTCGAGGGGAATGATAAAAATACCTTTGGGATCGGGACAAAGGTATATTCATTCCATAATGGAAAATTGCAGTTTCAACAGCTATTTAACAGCAAAGGATTTCAATCATCTTCTGAACCGCTGATCCATTTTGGATATGGAAATGCCAAGACCATAGACTCTTTACATATTGTCTGGCCAGCAGGGACAGTTCAAAAATTATATAAGGTAAAGACGAATCAGAAACTTGTATTAAGTCCTCCTGAAAATTCTGATAAAAGGCTATATAAATTAAAGGATACAGATCTAGCAACAGGAAAAATGTTTGAAATTGTAGATAGTATTCCTGGGTTCAGGTATGTACACAAAGAGAATTCTTACAATGATTTTGACCGGCAAAAGCTTATTCCATATAGAATATCAGACGAAATGCCCGTTGCAGCTACCGGAGATCTTAATAATGATGGGCTGGAGGATATTTTTATAGGAAATTCCCGGGGGGTTAGGTCTGAGGTTTATTTACAAACCGCTACAGGTCTTGAAAAGACAGATTTTCCTTTTCTGGAGGAAACTATTAAGGCCGAAATTCGTGGAGTGGAGATCGCCGATTTTAATAATGATGGGAAAGATGATCTGTTTTTTGTGACCGGAGGTGGTGAGTTCAACGGAGAATTCGATGTACTAAAGGATAGTTACTGGACTCAGATAAATGGTAACTGGAAGAAGATTGAACTTCCTGAGTATTATTCAGACGCTTCGGTGGTTGTTTCTGCTGATATGGATAAGGATGGTGATCTGGATATATTTGTTGGAGGTCGGGCTATTGCAGGTGATTTTGGTAAAATTCC
>JBFIMP010000005.1:0-27807 GCA_041611635.1 Christiangramia sp. | reverse complement strand
CCACTCTGAACAATTACTACCAGAAAAGTTAAGACAGTATTCCGCTAATTTCTGGAAAAAAAAGACCTTTGCTCCTTCTTCCCTTCTCTTTTATGTAGCTTTCGACAAGAAAATAAAAAATGTCTCTCATCATACACTTTTCTTCGACAGTAATTTTGAAGATCATGCAAAAGACATTTATGATGATCCTAAATGGCCAGACAATCCTTTATTTTATGCCAGCTTCCCCTCTATTACCGATGACTCCTGTGCTCCTGAAGGCAAGGAAGCCGGTATATTTTTAATACCCCTGGCACCAGATCTGGAAGACTCTCCTGAAATTAGAGAACATTATTTTAATATTATTCTAGACCGTTTTGAGAGAATTACCGGTCAAAAATTAAAAAGTAATATTATATTTAAAGAGTCGTTTTGTGTTAATGACTTCAAAGAAGCCTACAATTCCTATAAAGGAAATGCTTATGGAATGGCGAATACACTATTTCAAACTGCTTTTTTAAGGCCTAAATTAAGAAGTAAAAAAGTTGACCATCTTTACTTCACTGGACAATTAACCGTACCAGGACCGGGAGTACCTCCTTCCCTGATATCTGGAAAATTAGCGGCAGGTCTTATAGAAAAAAATGAAAAAAAGTAATATGAAAGCTATTTTTGACATCGTATCCAGGTCCTGTAGCAGAACAGTCACAAACTCTTACAGTACCTCTTTCTCTTTGGCAACTAAAATGCTTGCTCCTTCAATTAGGCAGCATATTTATAATATTTATGGCTTTGTTAGATTCGCAGACGAAATTGTAGACACATTTCACGACTATGATAAAGAAACTCTTTTTAATGATTTTGAAAAAGATCTGCACAAGGCTATTTCAACCAAAATTTCATTAAATCCAATATTAAACTCCTTCCAGGAAACTGTGCATGAATTCAATATTGATGAGGAATTGTATAATTCTTTTATGGATAGTATGCGTCTTGATCTGCACAAATCAGAATACCTTAGCATTGAGGAATTTAAACGGTATATTTACGGCAGTGCAGATGTTGTTGGGTTAATGTGTTTAAAGGTTTTTGTAAATGGAGACCAGGCGAAATATGAGGAACTTAAAGAGAGCGCGATGAGCCTAGGTTCTGCTTTCCAGAAGGTGAACTTTTTAAGAGATCTTAAAGCAGATTATGAAGACTTAAGCAGAAGTTATTTTCCTAATATGGACCTCGCGCAGCTGAATGAAGAAAACAAGCAGCAGATCATTGAAGAAATAGAAGAAGATTTTAGAAAAGGACTTCATGGTATTGCTCATTTGCCGGTAGAAGCTAAATTTGGTGTCTATACCGCTTATATTTATTATCGAAAATTATTGCAAAAATTAAAAAGGATTCCTTCATTGGAAATAAGAAAACGCAGAGTGAGGGTACCTAATTATCAGAAGGCCGGTTTACTTGCAAAATCTTATATTTCTTATAGATTGAACCTTATTTAAAATACTTTATAAATGAATATTTTATTGTGGATCTTGGTATTTCTTGGAACTTTCCTGATCATGGAAGGAATGGCCTGGTTTACCCATAAATATGTGATGCATGGATTTTTGTGGAAACTTCATAAAGATCACCATAGAAAAGACCACAGCAGTTGGTGGGAACGTAATGATCTTTTTTTCGTTTTCTATGCCCTGGTTAGCATCGGTTGTTTTCTATTATGGGAATATGAAAATATTTGGATAGGTTTACCAATAGGACTAGGTATTCTGGCATATGGGATCACTTATTTTACGGTACACGACATTTTTATACATCAAAGATTTAAGATCTTCAGAAATGCAAATAACAAATATGCGAAAGGAATTAGACGAGCTCATAAAATGCACCATAAACATCTGGGAAAAGATGATGGCGAATGTTTTGGGATGCTATTCGTACCTTTCAAATATTTTAGAAAATAATCCCCTTACTTTATGTTAACACCAGATTATTACTACGTCATTGTAGGCGGTGGTATGGCTGGTCTTCAGTTAGCTTCCAGGATCAATAATGATATTTTCTTCAGAGGAAAAAGGATTGCAATTATCGATCCTGACGACAAATCGAAAAATGATAAAACCTGGTGTTTTTGGGAAAAAGGTGCCGGTGCCTGGGATCATATAACAACCAAAACCTGGAAACAGGGAAAATTTATTTCTTCAGAAATCAACAAAGACCTTGAGCTTGCGCCTTACACCTATAAAATGCTTCGCTCGCTAGATTTTTATAACCACGTAAAATCTAATCTTGAAGCATCTGGAGACATTATCTTCATAAAAGACGAAATAACTTCTATAGACCAGGTCACCCGTACCGCTAAAGGAAAATCAAAGAATTATACCGCTACCCATTTCTTTGATAGCAGACCTCCTAAAGAATACAAGAAAAGTGAAAATTCCACATTGATCTATCAACATTTCAAGGGTTGGTATATTAAAACTGATGAAAATGTATTCGATCCAGAATCTTTTACTATGATGGATTTTCGAATAAATTATAAGGATTCGGCCAGTTTTACCTATGTTTTACCGCTTTCGGAAAATGAAGCTCTCGTAGAATTCACCTTCTTCACTCCTTTCCTTACCAATAACAAGACTTATGATAAATACCTGAACAGATATATCAGAGAGATTCTTAAGATAAGTTCATTTGAGATTATAGAGGAAGAGATTGGAATGATTCCCATGACAGACTATCCCTTTCATGAAAAAAGCACAGCTAAGGTTACAAAGATAGGAACAGCGGGTGGCTGGGTTAAAGCTTCCTCGGGGTATTCTTTCAAGAATACTGAAAAAAAAATAGACCTGCTTATCCAGAATATCAAAAGCAGTCAAAGACCATCAAAAAATCTTTTCAATAAGAAATTTCAGAAATATGACTCAATTTTCCTGGAGGTTCTGAGCAATCGAAATGATCTTGGCGAATCACTTTTCACGAAATTCTATACCAGGAATTCCATTCAGGATATATTCAGGTTTTTGGATGAGGAGACCCGTTTTTCTGAAGATATCAAGATCATGCTATCCCTGTATCATCCTGAATTCCTTAAGGCTTTTTTTAAAAAGCTGTAATTTTATTCAGCTATAAGTTGATCCAGCGTGTTCCGAAAACTTTCGCTATTCCAATCGGCAGATCCAACTTTATCCACCACGATACTCCCATCTTTTGAAATGACATAGGTTGTAGGCAAAGTTCTGCCATCCATAGGTTCGGGAGCTTTTGTGAGCATTTTGAAGGCCGGAAGATCATACCTTTTTCTCTTCATGAAATTCTCGACAGTCTGGTGCTGTTCTCCAGAAACGAAAAGAAAGGTGACTTTATCCTGGTAATCCTGATATAATTCCTGAAAACTGGGCATTTCTGCGATACAGGGCGGGCACCAGGTTGCCCAGAAATTAACAATCACTACTTCTCCCTGAAATTGAGAAAATTCGGTTCTCTTACCCCGGTTACTCTCAAGAACCCAGTTATAATCTGCGATCTTCACGCGGTCTTCCTTTTCATTAATTGAAGGAGCAAACGAAATAAGCTTATTAAAGAAGATTTGTATAGGTTTCCTGGTCTGCGGAATCACCATTGCCAATACCAGCACTATGATGATGATATTAGACCACTGATTTTTGAAGATTTTCATTTCCTTTTTTATTCTATGTAAAGAACGGAAAAAACCTTCGCTCCTCAAATTCTATAATTCATTTTTGCATCTGAGAATTATAAGCTTTCTATTGATACTGAAGAGTTCCTTTTTCAAAATTTCCAGATCCTTTTCAAGGGCATTTATTTCTTCTTTTCCAGAAATCTCATGATTTGGAACAAGCCCACGGCTAATCTTAATTTAATGATCATCAATTCTCTCAAATCCTCAATTTTGATTCGCGATCTTGCTTCTGATTTATCAAAAATTAAAATGGATTTTTAAGTATTCTCTTTCATAAGAGCTAATACAGGGAAGGCAAAATGAATCGAACCGGGAAAAGAAATTCGCCATTGATAATGGAGAGTTTGACAGAAGTATTGATAAGGTAGGCCATATTAAAGATCTCTGGATCAATCCAGCTTCTTTTACTTTTTTAATTAAACTTCGAAAATAGCCTGCTTCACTAAATTAAAATATTACAGCCCTATTTTTCTGCCTATTCACCGGGTATAAAAAAGCCTCCAGATCCTAAGATCTGGAGGCTTTTGATATAATCATTAAAACTACTTAATTAAGATGCGTTTTGCTTTTTAATAAGATTAAGAGCAGAACCATGCTTATACCACTCAATTTGTGGTGCATTGTAAGTATGATTAGCCTTGATCGTATCTTTACTTCCATCTGCATGAACGATCTCGATCGTTAACGGCTTGTCTGGAGCAAAGCTCTCAAGATCTATGAAGTTGAAGGTATCATCTTCCTGAATAAGATCATAATCATTCTCATTCGCGAAAGTAAGACCTAACATACCTTGTTTCTTTAGGTTTGTCTCGTGAATACGAGCAAAAGATTTCACCAATACTACCTTAACACCTAAATGTCTTGGCTCCATGGCCGCGTGCTCTCTGGAAGAACCTTCACCATAGTTATGATCTCCTACCACAACCGTAGGAATACCTTTTGCTTTATATTCTCTTTGTACCGCAGGTACACCGTCATATTCACCAGTGATTTGGCTCTTAACAAAGTTTGTCTTCTTATTGAACGCGTTTACAGCTCCAATTAAACAGTTGTTAGAAATATTATCAAGGTGACCTCTGTAACGTAACCATGGTCCAGCCATAGAGATATGGTCTGTAGTACATTTACCCCATGCTTTTATAAGAAGTTTTGCGCCAGTAAGATTTTTACCATCCCAAGGCTCAAACGGAGTTAACAATTGAAGTCTTTCACTGTCTTCAGCGACTTTTACTTCTACCGTACTTCCATCTTCGTTTGGAGCAATATAACCAGCATCCTCTACAGCAAAACCTTTAGTTGGAAGTTCAATTCCCTGAGGCTCGTCCAGCATCACTTCCTCACCGTCCTCGTTCATCAATTTATCACGAGTAGGATCAAAATCCAGTCTACCAGAAATTGCGATTGCAGCAACCATTTCTGGTGAACCTACAAAGGCGTGCGTATTTGGGTTACCATCTGCTCTCTTAGAGAAATTACGGTTGAAAGAGTGAACTATTGTGTTCTTTTCCTCACCTTTTCTATCTGAACGATCCCACTGACCAATACATGGTCCACAGGCGTTGGTAAAGATAGTTGCATCAAGATCCTCGAAGATCTGAAGTAATCCGTCTCTCTCTGCAGTATATCTAATTTGCTCAGATCCCGGGTTAATACCGAAATCAGATTTTGCTTTTACTTTTTTATCAACAGCCTGTTTAGCGATAGAAGCTGCCCTGGTAAGATCTTCGTAAGAAGAGTTGGTACAGGAACCAATTAGCCCCCAATCTACATTGATTGGCCAGGCGTGCTCCTTAGCTTTTGCACTCATCTCAGAAATAGGAGTCGCAAGATCTGGAGTAAACGGTCCGTTTAAGTGAGGTTTTAATTCAGATAAGTTGATCTCGATCAATTCATCAAAATATTGCTCTGGATTAGCATAAACTTCGTCATCACCAGTTAAATGCTCACGTACTTCATTGGCGGCATCGGCAACATCAGCACGATTGGTTGCTCTCAGGTAACGCTCCATAGAATCATCATAACCAAAAGTAGAAGTAGTAGCACCAACTTCAGCTCCCATATTACAAATCGTTCCTTTACCCGTACAGGATAAATTACGTGCTCCTTCACCAAAGTATTCAATAATTGCACCTGTACCACCTTTCACAGTTAATATACCGGCAACCTTAAGAATAACATCTTTAGAAGAAGTCCATCCGGAGAGTTTTCCGGTCAACTTAACTCCAATTAATTTAGGAAATTTAAGCTCCCATGGCATACCTGCCATAACATCCACAGCATCTGCTCCACCAACTCCAATGGCAACCATTCCTAATCCACCTGCATTTACAGTGTGAGAATCTGTACCAATCATCATACCTCCAGGGAAAGCATAATTTTCAAGAACTACCTGGTGAATAATACCTGCACCCGGTTTCCAGAATCCAATTCCATACTTATTAGATACCGATTCCAGAAAATCGAAAACCTCGCTGCTACTCTTGTTAGCTGACTGTAGATCTATCGCCGCTCCCATTTTCGCCTGAATAAGGTGATCACAGTGAACAGTTGTTGGAACTGCAACCTGTTTTTTACCAGCTTGCATGAATTGCAATAAAGCCATCTGCGCAGTCGCATCCTGACAAGCAATTCTATCTGGTGAAAATTCTACATAATCCTTACCCCTGGTGAATGCTTCTTTAGCATTGCCATCCCATAAGTGAGAATAAAGGATCTTTTCTGAAAGTGTTAAAGGCTTTCCAACAACTTCACGTGCCGTATTAACACGCTCAGCCATTTGGCTATACACCTTTTTAATCATATCGATATCGTATGCCATATTCTGTTTAATTTATGTTCTAAAAAAGTCTTGCAAAAATAGGGATTTTAAAGGGATTTTGAAAATTACAAGTGATACTCAGAATTTAGTATAAATAATTTCCAAAATTATAATTTACACCTTTAAAAATTCAGTAAAACTCAATATAAGGATAGAAAAATGAGAATTTGTCAAAATTTACTTAAATCTCTGAGCAGATTTAAATTTATTATTCTCTAAATGAATAAGGTTTTTCCGCCTGAAAATGTAGACTACAGGAGCGAAAAAAGGAAGCAGGAACATGGATAATATCCAGAAGGTCTTATTACTGATCTTCATCCTGATCATATCAAGTAGCACAAAAAACCAGAAAAGAAAAAGACATGCATTGCACGTCCAGATAATGATCTGTGAAGTAGACTCCTCTAGATCCAGAATGTTGGTGAAAAAGGAGGATCCCCACAAAAAATAGAAGGTTAAACTTATAAAAATTTTATTCTTAACGAGAATTTCCATGAAGATTAGAAAAGTTTCCTGATGATCTCTTCCTCAGTAATTCCCTCTGCCTCTGCTTTATAATTCTTGATGATTCTATGACGAAGTATACCAAATGCCACGGCCTGGACATCCTCTATATCTGGTGAAAATTTACCATTTACCGCAGCATGGGTTTTGGCAGCCATGATCAAATTTTGAGAAGCCCTGGGGCCTGCACCCCAATCTACATAATTCTTAATAAGATCTGGCGCACCATTCAGGGGCCTGGTTTTTCCTACTAACCTTACCGCGTATTCCACTACATTATCTGGCACCGGGATCCTGCGGATCACATGTTGAATATCTGAAATTTCCTGTGCGCTGAAAAGGGGATTTACCGTTTGAGGTTCATCTGAAGTTGTTGTCTTAACGACATCCACCTCTTCCTCAAAACTTGGATAATCCAGTTTAATCGCAAACATGAAGCGGTCTAACTGGGCTTCAGGTAAGGGATACGTTCCTTCCTGTTCTATCGGGTTTTGCGTGGCCAGCACAAAATAAGGAAGGTCTAGTTTATAATGGTGACCGGCTACCGTAACGGCTCTTTCCTGCATCGCTTCTAAAAGCGCTGCCTGGGTCTTTGGGGGAGTCCTGTTGATCTCATCTGCCAGGAGAATATTCGTAAAGATGGGTCCTTTAATAAACTTAAATTTTCTGTTTTCATCTAGAATTTCAGAGCCAAGAATATCGCTTGGCATGAGATCTGGGGTGAACTGTATCCTCTTAAAATTTAAGCCTAAAGCCTGGGCGATGGTATTTACCATTAATGTTTTAGCCAGGCCGGGGACACCAATTAATAAGGAATGACCACCGGAAAAAATTGAGAGCAGGATTTGATCTATAACCTTTTCCTGACCTACGATAACTTTCGCGATCTCTCTTTTTAGATCGCGGTGCTTGTCTACCAATTTTTCTACCAGTGCTACATCACTCATATTATTTTTTAATTTTTAACCCAATCACTGGTGTAATCGCATTCACGATATTTACCATTCACCTTGATATAGGTATCATTTATCTTCTCTTTTTGCCATTTCTCGATCGCATCTAACTGTTTATCACGCAGGGCAAGTTCCTTAATCTTCTGATAATCTGTCGCATAATCTGCTTCGTGCTCAGCTATCTTTTTGGTAACCTGTATAATTTTGAACTGAGGTCTTCCTGTTCTATCCTTTTGAGATAGAACTAAAGAGATCTCACCTTCCTCAAGGTCTTCCACTTGCTTAAACAATTCAGGATCTATCTTGGTTAATTCAAATCTAGTATCCCCGGTTCTTGGATTGATGAGTTTTCCACCCTCATTCCTGGTTTCTTCTTCATCTGAAGCCTCTCTTGCCGCAGCAGCAAATTCAAGATCTCCGGCTATGATCTTACTTCTTAATGTATCGATCTCTTTTTTGGCTTCCTGTACAGATGCGTTGGTTACATCCGGAATCAAAAGTATATGTCTTAATTCTACAGACTGGCCTCTGATCTTATCGACCTGGATGATATGATAGCCGAATTCAGTTTCAAATGGTTCGCTTATCTCTCCCTCCTGAAGACTAAAAGCCACATCTTTAAATTCCTTTACAAAAGGATCTTTTCTTGTTAAGGTCACTCTACCTCCATCTGAAGCTGTTCCAGGGTCCTGAGAATAAAGTACAGCTTTAGTAGAAAAACTAGCTCCATTTTCTTCAATATCTGCCTTGAATTCATTTAACCTGTCTATGATCTTTCGTTTTTCAGACTCAGGAATCTCAGGCTCTATAACGATTTGAGAAAGCTCTACCTCTGTACCAAACATTGGTTTCTCCTTCATCTTGTTATAATACTGCCTTACCTCTTCGGGGGTAATTTCGATTTCCTCGATGATCTTTTGCTGCATTCTTTGAGTCAACTGACTCTGCTTGGTAAGATCGAAGATCTCCTGTCTAAGTTCTTCTTCGCTTTCTTTGTTATAGAATTCCAGAATCTTTTCCATGGAACCGGCCTGTTGAGCCAGCCCCTGGATTCGTTGATCTACTATGCTGTTAATCTGAGCATCTGCAATAATGATACTATCCTGTATGGCATGATGCGCATATAATTTATTCTCCATTAAAGAACCTGCCAGATTACAATCGGTCACTTCAGAAGTAGACATTCCCTGGCTCTGCATATCCTTATACATTAGGTCGATGTCACTCTCCAGAATAATGTATTCTCCTATCACTGCAGCAATACCATCAACCTTTTTTCTCTGAGCACCCTGTTTTGTGTCCTCTGTCCTGGTCACCTCTGCGTCTGGCTGAATGGATGTGCTGTCTGTTACGATCACTTCCTGGGCGTAACCAAAAGTAGAAAGCATAACACCCAAGCCTGCTAAAACAGGTTTAATTGAAAATTTCAAATTCATTATTCTTAATTGCATCTTTAGTAATATCTTTTTCTAATTCCTTAATTAACGACTGTTTTCGCTTGTTCAGCAAAATCTCTCGTATGGTTGCCGAAGCATATTCAATAGGCGCCTGCTCATTTCGGCTTAAAACGTCATTTACGTACACAAGATACACATTTAGTGAATCCTGTAATTCCATAAAATTAGATTTCTTAAGCAAGCTTGATCTATCTTCCGCAGTAAGCGGAGCAATTTTGTTATATACAGTTTTAGATTTTACCCAGACCGAATCATTCATCGAATAATTCTTGAACTGTATGGCCATGTTCAAAAGATCCTGCTGATCTTCCTCATTGAACCTGGTGAACTTCTTTTTTATCTCATCGATATTATTACTATTCTTAGCAAGATAAATATACCTTAACTTTACCAGGTCTTCGCTGAGTATGAAATTCTGCTTATTTTGCTCATAATAATCTTCAATTTCCTTACGATTAAGAGCAGTATCCAAAGCACGGGAAACAACAGCATCTGTATAAGCATTGGTATAAAGCTCGTTTTTATAATTGTTTACAAGCTCATTGAATTCCTTCTGCTTTGATTGAGGTAGATTTAATTGTGCGCGATCTATGAGCAATTGCTGTGTGGCCCATCGGTTGATATAATTTGAAACTATAACCGCACTATCTTCTGGTGAGGTATTCTCATTGATAAGTGCCTGTATATCGTCTTCATACAAATACGTTTCATTGACCCTTACCACCACTTTACGATCATCGGTTTGCTGAAAATATTCACAACTGACCAGGCTCAGGGAAAAAAGAACTAAAATAAAACTGCTAAAACTTTTCCTCAAAATCAATTTTTTTAGCATCTCTCAATTTAAATGCCAGAAGACAAACCAGGTAAACCAAATTTCTCTATCTGGGCAAAAATAAGAATTAGTTAAGGTTCTGCAAGCTAAAGCCATAACGAAAACAGCAGATTTAAATTATAAATTTCTGCAATAATAAATTCTATATTATCTTTAAAAGACCATAAACCAATTAGTTATGAAATACCAGCAGCAGATCACTGTAAATAAACCAAGAAAAGAGGTGGTTGCCAAGTTCTCTGATCCCGACAGTTTGAAGCACTGGCAGCGTGGTTTTATCTTTATGAAGCCTATTAACGGAATTCTTGGAGAGGAAGGCTCACAGAATTTGCTGAAATACAAAATGGGTAAGCGTGAGGTAGAAATGACCGAAACAATAATAAAAAACAATCTACCTGACGAATTCAGCGCCACCTATGAGGCAGAAGGGGTATACAACTACCAGGTGAACAGGTTCTCCCCTACCATGGAATCCACTACCCTATGGACCGCAGAAAATGAATTTAAATTTAGTGGATTCATGAAACTATTTGGATGGTTCATGCCATGGGCCTTTAAAAAACAGTCCAGAAAATATATGGAAGATTTTAAATCTTTCGTTGAAGAAGGAAAAAGCGTTTTAGACCACTAGAGATTTTTTGATTCAAATTTCTAGATATATTCTACTCAGCCAGTTATATTTGCGAAAAAATAACACAAAAATGAAACAATTAAGTTTAGGAATTTTATTGATGTTCATCGCATTTTCATCAAATGCTCAATCTAAGATTGGTACTATAGACGTTGAATATATACTTGCCCAAATGCCCGAAACTGCAGAAGTTAATAAGGGACTTGAGACCTATAATCAGGAACTGCAGGCAGAATTGAAAACCAATATCGGGGAATATGAATCTATGGTTCAGGAATACCAGAATACGGTGGCAGACCTTAATGATTCGGTAAAAAAACAGAAAGAAGACAGGATCATCGAATTAGAAAATGACATCAAAGGTTTTCGTCAAAAAGCCTCGGTAATGCTGCAAATGAAAAGGAACGAATTAAATAATCCTTTATATGAAAGGATAGATGTCGCCATGAAAAAAGTGATCGATGAAGGTGGCTACACCCAGATCTTTCACTCTGGTGCAAACGGACTTGCTTTTTCAAAATCTGAAGATGATATCACAGAGAAGGTAATGAAAGAGCTTGGTATAGAAGCTAAACCAGCTCCACAAGGCGCCGCTTCTAATTAAGATTTTATTATTACAGATAAAAAAAGCCCTGAATAAATTTCAGGGCTTTTTTATTTGTGTCCGGTCCTGAAATAGGTTGACAACAAATCAACTTATTTAAGAAGACTCAATTATATAGTAAATTTTTATCGGCTATAATTTGGAGACTCTTTGGTGATAGTCACATCGTGCGGGTGACTTTCATGTACCCCTGCCGCTGTAATCCTCACGAACTTACCGGTCTCTTTTAATGTCTCTACATCCTTGGAACCGCAATAGCCCATACCCGCTTTGAGACCTCCAATAAACTGGTGAATACTTTCTTCCAGGTCTCCTTTATAAGGCACTCTACCAACAATTCCTTCCGGAACCAGTTTCTTGATATCATCCTCTACATCCTGGAAATAACGGTCTTTAGACCCTTTTTCCATAGCTTCTACAGATCCCATCCCTCGGTAAGATTTGAACTTTCGACCTTCAAAAATGATCGTTTCTCCCGGAGATTCTTTAGTACCTGCAAGTAGAGAACCTAACATCACACAATCTGCACCGGCAGCGATCGCTTTAGGTATATCTCCCGTATAACGAATACCCCCATCGGCGATTACCGGAACTCCAGATCCCTTGATTGCCGCAGCAACTTCAAGCACCGCCGAGAACTGAGGAAAACCAACTCCTGCAACCACACGGGTCGTACAAATGGAACCAGGCCCTATTCCTACCTTAACCGCATCTGCCCCAGCTTCAACCAGGTATTTCGCAGCCTCACCGGTAGCAATATTCCCTACTACGACCTCCAGGTCTGGGAACTTCTTTTTGACCTCTTTTAAAACCAGTACAACTCCCTTGGTATGACCATGAGCCGTATCAATAATGATAGCATCCACCCCTGCATTAACCAAAGCTTCTGCCCTGTCTACGGCATCACCGGTAACACCAACCGCCGCAGCTACTCTCAATCTTCCGAAAGTATCTTTATTAGCCATTGGCTTCTGGGTTAGCTTGGTGATATCACGAAAAGTGATAAGCCCTACCAGTTTTTTGTCCTTATTGATAACCGGTAGTTTCTCGATCTTATTCTCCTGAAGTATATCTTCTGCCTCGTCTAAAGAAGTACCTTCTGAAACCGTAACCAGGTTTTTAGAGGTCATAACCTCAGAAATAGGGCGATTTAAATTCTTTTCGAACCTAAGGTCCCTGTTGGTTACAATACCTAGAAGTTTTCCATCTTCATCTATGATTGGTATTCCACCAATACTGTGCTCTTTCATGGATTCTTTAGCATCACGAACCTTCGCCGTAATAGACAGGGTAACAGGATCTATGATCATTCCGCTTTCGGCACGTTTCACTTTACGAACTTTTAAAGCCTGCTGCTCTATAGTCATATTTTTGTGAAGTACCCCTATACCGCCTTCCCTGGCCATAGCTATCGCCATGCGGGATTCGGTCACTGTATCCATCGCTGCTGAAACGATTGGAACGTTGATCGGGATATTACGTGTGAATTTGGATTGAATGCTTACTTCTCTTGGGAGAACATCTGAATAGGCAGGTACTAAAAGTACATCATCGTAGGTAAGTCCGTCGCCAAGTATTTTTGATTCGTGTGCGGTCATTGCAATTAAGGATTTAATTGCATGCAAATATAGGGTTAATAAGTGAGAAAATGAGGTTGCTATATGTTAAGAGAAGATAAAGTTGCTCCATAGATTATTTAAATTTTCTTAGCTCCCGGCATTACTGAATTACTCCAAAAAAATAAACTTAAAATATTGAGGTAAAGTTATTTATATTGTTTCTTAAAAACTGTGGTCGTAAATTTAATATTCTATAAAATTAAAAGTCATGAGCATAAGATTAGGAAACAGCTGCATGAATTGCGAAAGGTTCAAGAACAATTACTGCACAAAACATGAAACCAGCGTTGGTTACCAGCATACCTGCGACAGCTTCAAGATGAAAGCCGCCATCAAGAATGAACCAAATTGCCTTAATTGCAGCAGGTACCATTCGCCAACCTGCGCCAATCCCAAAAAGGCATCACCGGGAATGCTTTGTAATCACTGGGCACCACAAGCTTCAGCTTAAATTACAGCCTTATTTGCAAGGTAGTATACCAGGTTATAGGTTGTGCCGGAATTATACCGGGACCAGGATATCCTGTAGCCCTTCTTGTGAAATAAGAATTATCCAGAAGATTATTGACACCAGCTTCCAGCCTGAATTTTCCCAAACTGTAAGATGCTGAAAAGTCCAGGATACCATAGGCAGGAACTTCTCCTTCTATCCCCCTGTTATTTTCTCCTTTGTCCTGTGGCGCATTAGTGGCATCTGTATACTGGCTGGAAAGATACGTATACTGCAGCCCGGCCAGGAAATTCTTATACCCAAAATTCAACCCGGTCTTTAGATTCACTTCAGGAATAAATTCAACTTCATTACCTTCTACATTCACCTGGTCTGACTGAATATATTCAGACTTTGTGAAAGCGGCATTTACAAAAGCATTCAACTGATAATCTTTCGCTGTTTCAAAAAAACTGTTGCGTATGTTCCACTCTGCGAAGGTCTCAACTCCATAAATAAAAGCATCTCCAATATTTCCTCTAAACCTTATCAATCTTCCCGTTTCTTCAAGTTCTCCCTGGGCATTCACTCTCTCCTCCGGCCTTAGAACTTCCCCGATTCTGTCATTGTACTTTATGGCGAAAACACTCAGGTCATAAGATAAAAAGTTCTTCAATCTTCCGCGAATACCCAGATCTGAAGTAAAACCTTCTTCATCACTGATATTTGGATCTACCTGGAAACTTGGATTCACTACCCTGATATCATTAAAGGTTACCGACCGGTAATTTTGAGATAAATTTGCATAAAGCTCATTTGATGCATTCAGATTATAACTGCTCCCCACACCAAGGAGAATAAAGCTTCTTTCGAATTTTCGATCATCTTCTATGGTTTCGTTAAGCAGGGTATTTTCTGCATTATCCTTTATTATGTTCTTATAAAATCCGTCTGCTTCAGTGTTAATATATTCAAATCTGAAACCCGGGGTTACCGAGAAATTATTGGTAATATTGAAAATATTCTCTCCAAATAACGCGAGATTCCTGTTTGGGAACTCGAATTCAGACTGCCTTTCGTAATCGGGAAATTCAGAATTTGCAAATTCAAAATCTGGCCCTGAAGCAGCACTTCCTGCTCCCTGTTGCTGTTGATTGGATGCCTGGTAATATTTACTTCCCAGCAATAATACCGACTCCTCACCAAAAAGATCATACCGGGTTAAGACCCTTGCCTCTGCACCCCAGTTGGAGAAATCGTCTACCAGAAGTTCTCTTGGTTCGTCGGGATCATCGGCTTGTGCTACCCTGTTCTGCCGGAATCCTAAAGCTTTCCTGGTCGCATTGAGTCCAAAAACATTCAGGCTAAAATCTGTACGTTCTGAAAATTGGTGCTCCAGCTTCACGTTAAAAAGATTCCAGTTCACATCGAACCAGTTCCTTGCCCTGTTGCTAAAATCGGGATCTTCATAAAACTGAAAATCTGTTAGACCTCCCGGCTGTTGGGCTAGGTAATCCAGGAAAGTGTATTCAAAACTGATATTGGTCTTTTCATTGAACTTCCAACCTAAATGCGCAAAAGCATTATTGGAATTATATTCTGAATTTGGACGGAACCCCTTCCCTCCTTTATAATTATAGTAGGTGTAATAACTGAATTTACCCACGGTTCCACTAAGGCTGTTAAAGCTGGTAAAAAGATCGTAAGATCCAACTGTTTGCCTGGAGACCAACTCTATTTTTTTATCTGGTACCGGCTCCTTGAACCTGAAATTGATAAGGCCACCAAACTGGGTGCCATATTGCAAAGAAGCCGCTCCACGAACCACCTGGATCTCTCTTAAGGCTTCCGGCGGCGGAGTATAATAACTTTCAGGGTAACCAAGTACATCTGCAGAAATATCATATCCATTCTGGCGGGTGTTGAAGTTCTGGGTTCGGTTAGGATCAAGACCGCGCCCGCCAATATTCAGCTGCAGGCCGGCGTCGCCATTATCATAAATATTCAATCCAACTACCTGGCTGTATATCTGCCTGGCGTTGTTGGCAGCCAGGTTTCCGGCAACCTTATCCATTAAGACCACTTCACTTTTCTTACCGGCATAGATCGCGGTCCCTTCCACTTTGCGCAACTTTCTTAAGGCGAAGATCTGCTCCCTTCTATTGGTGATCATCACCTCACTAAGACTTTCGGCTAAAGGTGAAAGCTGAAAATCAACTTCGGTATTTTGAGTGATGTTGATCTCGCGCTCAATGATCTCGTATTCATAGCTGAAGACCGCGAAAACATAAGTCCCTTCTTTTAAGGAAGGAACCTGGTATTCCCCATTTTCATTAGCCAGGGTTAACTTCCCGGTTGTCTTGTTCCAGACTTCTGCATTTGGGACTGGTTCGCCAGAAGCTGACGATGTGATTTTACCACTTAATGAATACTGTGCATTCACTATTATGGTAAAAAAGAAAAGTATACTAAAGACCTTTAATTTCATCATTAAATGGTAAAATGAATGTTTTATGTTTAAAAGTGTCTGCGAAATTAAGCAAATTAACATCGGGACTTATATAGGGCACGCTTTTTCTCCCGTTAAGACCCACGTAACTTTCCACGTAAACCTCTACATTCTCATGGCCATCTTTTCTAAAATGATCTGCCAGAAAATGCGCATATTCCAGGATAAAATCGGGCTGAAAAGACATTTGTTTTTCCTGAAATGGAGTAAGAAAATCTGAATTATTCACATAGAACCTTTTGCCGGTATCAGCATCCACGACTTTAAATTCAGCATAGCCTGCTTTTTCCATGAGCATCACTCTCCAGGAAAACCTGAAACCTTCTTCGGTCCAGAACAACTCTCCGGGATACAATAAATATCTCCATGGAAATAAGATCTGAATAATGAAAAAACCCACGACTATGGAGGTCAAACTTTTTCGTTTTATGGGTTTATAGATCAAAGAAAGATTATTATCAAATTTCTCTTTTCTAATCCTTAACCAACTTGAGATCTTCTTGAGAATCTTATGGTGAACTTCAGGACTAAAGAAAATTAATGCACTCACGATCATGATATAGGGGAACATCCCAATCGGGAATAAAACCCGGGTCATCACATGGAAAATGATCACCATGGCAAATGCGAAAAGCCTGGTTCGCCTCCAAAGCAAAAGAAAAGGAATCAAAAGGTCATACAACATTCCGCTCCAGCTAAAAGCGAAGGCCATCCATTCCTGTTGCATGAGGTCTCCCAGAAGAGGAATATCGTATTTTGAAGGCAACCAAATTTTTAATGGCATCGCCCGTAACAACCAGTCTGAATTGATCTTGGCCAAACCGGCATAGAAATAAACAATTCCCAGCATTAATTTAATGCTATCTATACACCAGCGTGGAATTCTCTGAAATGACTGCTCGGTATTCTTCCAGGCATCCACAGAATAATAAATACTGGCAGGAAGAAAGATCATCAAAAAGCTAAGAATACTTATAAAATAATAGTGATTCAGGTAAGTAGTCTTATCCATGAGTTCTATATAGGTAAAACTAAGGAAAAACGTAATGATCGCTATTCGGTACTTATAGCCTATAGCTACAAAAAATGCCGAAACCCCACAGATTACAAAAAGTAAATAGGTGAAATCGCCAAGCGGTTTCACCCATTCAAATCCGTAATAACTAAAATGAAATTTCGGCGTTAAATAAAGTTTTTTGATCCATCCATTTAGCCAGAAACGAATAACGCTGGCGAGCATCATGATTCCAAAGCCTATACGAAATACAGCCAGCGGGGCCGCTTCGGTATATGAATCAAAATATTTCCTGATGGACGATCTCATCTACCACCAACTAATCTCCGTCTGAATCTACGTAGTTTATACTTATAGATAGTGCCTGTACCATGTCTAATTTTAAAAGAACCACCGCCTTTTGAAGTTCGTCATAAGCCGCAAGCATCACCGTATTATTGGTTTCTACCTGGTTCTTTAGACTGGTATTTAAATTAGTTGCCTGAGTCATTATCACATCAAACTGGTTGATGATATCTGTAGCAAGATCTTCTCGATCTAAAAATTCAAGATACTGTTTAAAGCTCTTTCCTGTCTGCCCTCCGTTAAAAGACCTTCCAATAAAGAAATCCAGATAGCTTTCAAGTGCTTTCATATAAAGCTCTTTCGACAAGTCATTAGAATAATAAGCTTCAACATTTATAGGTGAAGGTGTTCCTGTAAACACTCCAGAAGGAAATCCAATTTTACCTGAACGAAGAAAAGCCTCGAAATACATGATGTATTTATTGGTCAGCTTATCTACCGAACCTGTACTTGAAGAACTGGTATTAGCAACAAAGGTTTCCCTGTAATCACCCTGCCACGAAGCATTCACCTCTGCAGTAAGTGCGTTGATCCTTTTTGAAACATCTAAAAGATAGTTCCTGTAATTTTCTGAAGAATACTTCCCAACGATCTCAGCGTTGGTTTCACCAATTCCGTAAAGAAGATAATCCAGTGCAGGAAATCCCTGTTCTTTGAAACTTGATGGTAATTGCAGGTTATAGCTTCCGCTGGCGATCTTGTCATCAACTTCAGAGGCTGCCAAAGGATATGTATTCATGAAACGGCGATAATTTATCTCCTCTGCCTTCCCGAGATCAAACATCGCGACAGTTTGAAAATCTATGTAGGAACTTTCAAACTGACTCCTTAATGCCAGAAGGTTTTCCTCGGTTGGATCTGCTGTAAAGGCAAGGGTAAGATCTTCTAACTGCTGAGTTGAGCTTTTAAAATTACTGAAAGCAGGTACGATAATATTATCTGCCCAGTTCTCTAACATAGCTCCACGATCAAAAGAAGTGGTTTCTCCTTTTCCATCGACTGCCGATCCATCATCTTCTGTAGAACAGGCAGTGAAAATAAGTGTAGCGATCAATAAAATTTTTGAAATCCTTATCATAGTAATTTTTTTTTAAAAAAAGCCGGAGCAGAACTGGGTCTAACTCCGGCTAATTGTTTTATTCTGCTGCTTCTGCAACGCTAAAGTCAAATGCCGCGGCAATTTCCTCAGAGATACTATCCAATGTTTCAGGGGTTACATCCCAAAAACCGTTTCCTGCTAGTAATTGCTCTTTAAACATGTCTACTTTTTCTTTAGACAGGTATGGCATGTTAGTGCCCGGCTTATTTGTAAATCTTAAACTATAAATGAATCCGAAACCTTCAGAAAGATCATGAAAGGCTCCACCAAAATCGTTTGCAGCTAGAGCATTCTTTCCTGCCTGCATGTAATAGACTGCTCTTATTCCTATTATTTCAGAGATATTCTCTCTAATGATCGCTACCTGTTCATCACGGGTTTGGTAATCACCTGCAACGATTGCAGCACGACCTGTTTTAAAGGCTTCAAAGGTTTCTTCTGCGATACCGGCAAAATCTTCATCTCCCTCAACTCTTCCCAAATACTTGAAGAGCAAGCCGTCCTCATTATCACCTAAGGCAGCATTTGGATTTTCCGAAGGAATGGAAGGATCTCCATATAGGTATCCATAGGCTTCATCCCATTTATGCTCCATGGTAGTATAGACCTTACCTTCTTCAACTATCTTCTGATCATTATTTGTACGGTTATCACCTTCATCAAGAACAACACTAGACAGGTAGTTGTTTAGCATCTGGTCTACAACAAGCCCGCCGATTAAACTCTTGGCAAAAGCCTGGTCCATTTCCATACCTTTGGAATCTACATATCGAACCGCATTACCATCAGCGATCTGACCTGCTTGCCCGGCTTCGGCCAATTGATCCCTATTGGAAGCAACTTCGTTCATTTGAACTCTGATCCAGTTATCGAAATCTGCTCTTATTTCTGCGCTCTCCACATTATTTGTAGAAAAGTAAAGCTTAGAAGCCGCTACTTTAGATTTTACGCTTTTTGAAGATTCGTTAAGACTCGCATTTGAGAATGGATCATTCTCGTTGGCGAACATATTTAATAATAATTCTTCTGAGGCATTATCAAAATCGGTGAAATTCGAAGTTAATTCTGAAGTCATTTGCAGCCTGGCTGTTTGACCATCATAGCTCACTGTTGAACTATTATCTCTTTCGAATGTGTAATTTACGGGAATTTCAATTTCGTTTCCTCCGGGGGTAGGAGCATCATCTGAAGTACATGAAACTAAGGTTAGACCTCCTAGCATTGCTGAAAATAACAGCTTTTTCATATTTGCTTATTTAGACTAGTTTAAAATAATTTCCGGGAGCAAATATAAAACCCCACTTTTGTTGCAGCAAGTTTATTTAGATTAATTTTAAATAACTTTTTTCAATAGCACTATAAAAAGCTATAATTCTTATTAATAACAAGACTTAACAGACAATTAGGATCATTGAAAAAACCTTTAGAAAAACATTTAAAAACGATAAAAGGAATACAGATGTTCAAAACCAGAAAACCAAAGCCTGAGGAAAAAGCTTCTTATTATTTCTTTGGAAGAATACAGGAAAGGTTGTTTTAGTTTAATGATAAGCCTGGAAAATTTTTGAAGCCTCATTATATGCAGACTCAAAACTGGTCATTTTAATATTAGTATCTGCTTTGGCCGCATTAAAATAGGAGAGCATTCTTTCTGAAGGCATGTTTCCGGTTAGTTCATCCTTTGCCATAGGGCAACCGCCAAATCCCTGTATAGCACCATCAAACCTATGGCAACCCGCCTTATAGGCTGCGTCCACTTTCTCATGCCACTTAGATGGTGTGGTATGTAAATGTGCTCCAAATTCGATATTAGGATATTTTGGGATAAGGTTAGAAAATAAATAATCTATAATTTCAGGCGTTGAAGTTCCCACCGTATCAGATAAGGATAGGATCTTCACTCCCATCGCAGAAAGTTTTTCGGTCCACTCCCCTACGATCTCCACATTCCATGGATCTCCATAAGGGTTCCCAAAGCCCATACTAAGATAGGCCACCACTTCTTTATTGGTCTTGTGAGCAATGTTCAGGATCTCCTGAAGCACTTCTACAGATTCTGCAATGGTCTTATGGGTGTTACGCATCTGGAAGTTCTCTGAAATAGAAAAAGGATATCCCAGATAATCTATTTCTTTAAATTTTGAAGCGTCTTCTGCCCCGCGGGTATTCGCTACGATGGCAAGAAGTTTACTACTGGTCTTTGAAAGATCAAGCATTGATAGCACCTCTGCCGTGTCTTTCATTTGAGGAATAGCTTTGGGCGATACAAAGCTTCCAAAATCGATAGTATCGAAACCGCATCTTAGCAGTGACTGAATATACTGAGCCTTCTTCTCGGTTGGGATGAATTCTCTGATACCCTGCATAGCGTCCCGGGGACATTCGATTAGTTTTACTTTCGCCATATGGCCAAAGATAGCATTTTAAAGAAAATTGAAAAAGAATATAGTTTTATTGACAATATTAAATTTCAACAACGGTTTTTAGATTTCATACTATAGATTCCTCAACTCATCAAAGAAGAATCAGCAACGCGATTAGTATGAATATCACTACCTGCATCCATTTTAAAAACATTCCAGATCCGGGATGGGATTTGATATAAACTGAGATCTTATTAGCAAGTACAGCGACCAGGCTGAATATAAGCAGCGCCTGAAACATGAATACAAACCCCAGTATATAAAATTGAAGGATGGTATTTCCTTCTGGCTCCCAGAGGAAACCGGGAAAAAAGGCCAGGAAAAATATTCCCACCTTAGGGTTAAGAACATTCATAATAAATCCCTGCCGGAATAATGCGAACAAATTTTTATCCTGAACTCCTTCCGAAGAAAAAGCGATATCGGGATCACTTTTATAGACCTGCCAGGCCAGGTATAATAGATATATCGCTCCCAGTATTTTTATGAAAAGAAAGATATTATCAGATTGCTTGATAATAGCCGAAACCCCGAAGGCAACCAGGCTGGTATGTATTAAAATTCCGCTAACCAGACCTAAAGCAGTAGTTATTCCCTCCCTGGCTCCATTAGCTATGGACCTTACCAACACGTAAATAATATCGGGTCCCGGGGAGAAAGTTAGAAGAATGGAAGCGGTTAAAAATGGAACTAGCTGCTCTATCATAGATTACAGCCCTTTTTCCAGAATTTTCTTATTAATCGCCTTTATCAGCGCCGGACCTTCATATATAAAGCCGGTATATAGCTGTACCAGACTCGCCCCGGCCTCAAGTTTTTCTATGGCGTCCTCTGCAGTATGGATTCCACCCACTCCAATGATCGGGAAAGCTTTTCCACTTTTTTTCTGAAAGGAATCTTATCACTTCGGTAGACCTTTTCGTAAGCGGTTTACCACTAAGACCTCCCATTTCATTCTTATTTTCAGAAGTCAGGCCTTCACGAGATATAGTGGTATTTGTAGCAATTACGCCGGCGATCTTTGTTCCCTTCACTATTTCGATAATATCCATTAATTGCTCATCGGTAAGATCTGGAGCAATTTTCAATAAGATCGGTTTTGGCTCGGGCTTCTGCTCATTTCTTTTCTGCAGCGTATTCAGCAGATCCTTTAGAGGCTCTTTGTCCTGCAGCTCTCTAAGATTTGGAGTATTTGGCGAACTTACATTTACCACAAAATAATTTACATGATCAAATAAAGCTTCGAAGCTATATAAGTAATCATCCTTGGCCTTTTCATTAGGTGTAATCTTGTTCTTACCAATATTCCCTCCAATTAGAACATCTTTATTCTTCTTAAGACGCTCTACCATTTCTTCGACCCCATGATTATTGAAGCCCATTCTATTAATGATAGCAGAATCTTCTTTTAATCTGAAAAGTCTTTGTTTTTCATTACCAGGTTGCGGTTTTGGAGTTACCGTACCTACCTCAATAAAACCGAATCCAAGAGCTGAGAGTTCGTTATAAAGTTTAGCATCTTTATCGAAACCTGCGGCCAGGCCTACCGGGTTTTTAAACTTCAGACCAAATACTTCTCTCTCCAGTCTGGAATCCCTTACTTCAAAATTAAACCTCAAGAATGTGAGAGCTCCCGGAATTTTGCAGAATCGTCTTAAAAAATTAAAGGTGAAATAATGCACCTCTTCAGGGTCAAATTTAAAAAGTGCAGGTCTAATTAATGACTTATACATTTATGGAAAGTTTTGGCAAAAGTAATTGAAATTACATAAATGGAAAGATCTAATTCGGTTCCAGATCTGGCGGAATAAAATAAAAAAGCAGCTATACAGCTGCTTTTTTATAAAAGTGAAAAACTGTTTTATTTAATATTAATACTCACCCTGGCAAAAAGAAAACGCCCCGCAATACCAAATTGCTGTGCCCTTCTGGACCAGTCGAATCTACCGGAACTACGATTACCAAAAGATTCCTCTGCCCTGTCTGGATAAATATCGAAAAGATTATTTGCTCCTACAGTTAAAGTGAGAGCATCTGATGCCTGGTAACCTACGGATAGATCTGTCACAACCTTCGAACTGAAAACCTGCTGATTCGCTAAAATTGTCGATGCTTCGGTCACTTCCCCAAAATACACATTCCTCAGGAAAACATTGAAATCCCCTGCTGTTAAACTATTGGTAAGGTTGACCTTGGTTCTCGGTACGGCTTCCTCGAGATATACCCTACTGTCCTCTGGAAAATAAGTATCTACTAGGCCGGCTCTTTCCAATACATCTGAAGCATTGATATCACCCACTTTCTTGGTTTTAGATAAGGTAGCAGCCAGATCTGATTTTAAACTCAGGTTATCGTTGAAAAAAGCATTATGAGTTAAGACCATATCCAGACCTTTAGACTCTGTATCTATCGCATTAGCGAAGAATGATGCTGCCGTAGCATTGGCCTGAGCCAGAAGATTATCCAGTTCAGATCCTGTTCCCGGACCACTAAACTGACCTGTATAAACAATACGATCGTCTATGGCCACAAAATAACCGTCTACGGTAAGAGATAGATTGGCATCTGGAATTTTGGCAGTAAAACCTAAACTAACACTCTGCGAAGTCTCTTCTTTTAATTGAGGAATACCCAGTAATTGTGCAGGACGACTGTCGTTGGAAAATGTTCCCACTTCCTGCGGATTTCCCTGGTTATCGAAAATAGTCGATGTGGAGTTAAAATATAACTGGTGCAGTGAAGGTGCTCTGAAGCCGGTATTTGCTGCTCCCCTGATATTGATATTATCAGTAAGTTTATATCTTGAGGAAAACTTAAAATTGAGGGTAGAACCAAAATCGGAATAATCTTCAAACCTGGTGGCAAAAGTTGCCAAAAACCTTTCACTAAAATCTACTTCCATATCAAAGTAACCGGCAATACTGCTGCGTTCCCTCGATAGTTCATTTTTAGGACTAAATCCCGGGAATACCTGTGATCCACCCGGCCTGGCACTTCCGAAGAAATCTCTTGCTGGATCCTGATCAGACCTAACCACTACATCTCCATTCTGGGTATACTGCTCATAAGAACCTCTTTCGCCTGCTACGATCTCATAATTCTCAAAACGATGCTCGGCACCAAAGGCTATGTTCATTCCCATAAAGACTTCATCATAGAACCTACTTATATCCAGATTCGTGGTATTTTGAAGAAAAGAGAAACCTCCGGCATCAAAAGAAGTAGGGCTCGCTCGTTGCAGGGAAGCATTAGAAGTATTAGAAATAAAATACTGGAACTCGTTAGTTCCCCAGGTATTACTAAAATCTACAGACCAATCGCTTATTTCTCCTCTTACTCCTACGGCAATAGATTTATCCTTGATCTTGGAGTTAATTTCCGGTAAAAAACCGTTAATGTAAATTGGAGTGTAGGTTCTGCTTTGATTAGGCAGCCTGTAAAATCCAGCCGAATTCCCTCTTCTAGAACTCATCCCCGCAAAAGAATAAAGCTCTGTACCGGCATCATCTAAAGGCAGGGTCATATTGGCAAAAAACCTTCCTCCTCTTAAGGCAGATTGCCCAACTCTCATATTAAAATCTGTACGGTCCAGTCCACGGGCATTCAGTTCATTTTCTGTTACATCCAATCCTAACAGACTTTGCAAAGCAGCCCTGTCTGGAGCGTTACTAATGTCATTTTGAAATTCACTGCTGAAGTAAGAAACGTCCTGGGCAAAATCTTTTATCTGATCATCTGTTAATGAAGCTATATTGGCACCGGCGTTGGCTGCCCTAAATTCAATAGCGTTATAAGCATTAAAAATTGACCCCTCCCATTCTCTCATACGATTATAGTCTTCACGGTAATCGAAATCTCCAGCGAATGTAATAAATCCACCATTATCGCCTAATGGTACTCCATAACTTGCGGCTACGTTTACGGTCTCCCCGTCTACACCTCCGGTTTGCTCATTGGCATTTTTTGAAAAATTGGCACCGGTGGTAACGTTAAAGCTTAGCTCATTGGTTTGGTCTACGAGAACTATATTTATGACCCCGGCGATCGCATCAGAACCATACTGCGCGGCAGCACCATCACGCAACACTTCGATCCTTTTAATGGCAGAAGCCGGTATGGCATTTAAATCTGTACCAACACTACCCCTACCAAAAGTTCCGTTCACATTTACAAGCGAAGAATTATGCCGTCTTTTACCATTGATCAAAACTAATACCTGGTCTGGACCCAAACCTCTGAGCGATGCTGGATCTATATGATCTGTACCGTCTGAAATTGTCTGGGTATTTGATGTAAATGAGGGTGCCACATAGTTTAGCATTTGGTTCAGGTTAACCTGCGGCACAGCCATTTTCATTTCCTGTACGTCAAGTACATCTATAGGCACGGTAGATTCCACTACCGTCCTGCTGGGACGCCTGGATCCAACCAGCACTACCTCACCCAGTGCCATACCCGAAACCATAGTTACATTAATCTCCTGACGGTCTATTAATACCTCCCGGGCATCATATCCCACAAAGGTAAAGACAAGCGTCTGTCCAATTTCAGCTTCTAAAGAATAGGTACCATCCATATCTGTACTGGTACCCTTGTTGGTATCCTTTACGGCAACTGTCACTCCAAAGAGTGGTTCAGAATTTTCATCCAGCACTACTCCACTAATAGTCTGGACCTGTGCCTGGCTTATCCAACAAAAGAAAAACGATAAAATTAAAAAGTAATAATTTCTCATATTTAATTGGTTTGTTTACCCCTAATATACCCTTATTATTTCAGGAATACACAAATATTTATTTCTAAATCAGTTACTTACACACGAAATATACAATGATTCCGGCTAGAGTTTGCATATTTATATTTTAAATTAAGCTTCATATTTCACTTACATTTTCGGTCAATTTCACTAAAAATGTTATCAGTTTTTAAATAAGTTTAAGGAAAAGAAAAACCTGATAAATTATATTTGTTATATCTAATCGTTGAACAAAAACAAGGCGGTTTTCTCAAATAATTATTAAGAATGATCAACAAGGAAAGGCTTACCAGTAAATTCATTAGTTACGTAAAGATCGACACTCAAAGCGATCCTAATAGTGAATCAACACCTAGCACAGAAAAGCAATGGAATCTCGCTAAAAAACTGGTTGAAGAATTAAAGTCGATAGGCTTAGAGGACGTGACTATAGACGAGCATGCTTACGTAATGGCAACCCTTCCCGCTAATGTACCACATAAAGTCCCCGTGATAGGTTTTGTCTCCCATTTTGACACTACGCCAGATTTTAGTGGAACAAATGTAAACCCACAGATCATTGAAAATTATGACGGAAAAGATATCGTGCTTAATAAAGAGAAAGGCATCGTACTTTCTCCAGATTACTTTGAAGACCTGGAGCAATATAAAGGTAAGACCTTAATCACCACAGATGGCACCACTCTTTTGGGCGCTGATGATAAGGCTGGCATTACTGAGATTATGATGGCCATGGAATATCTGGTAGATAATCCTGAAATTCCGCACGGTAAGATCAGAATCTGTTTTACTCCAGACGAAGAAATTGGTCGCGGTGCTCATAAATTTGACGTTGAGAAGTTTGGTGCCGAATGGGCCTACACTATGGATGGAAGCCAGATTGGCGAATTAGAATACGAAAATTTTAACGCAGCACAGGCTGTAGTAAAGGTTTCTGGAAAAAGCGTGCATCCTGGTTATGCAAAAGATAAAATGGTGAACAGCATGTATATTGCTCAGGATTTCATCAATTCTCTTCCAAGATTGGAAACTCCAGAGCATACCGAAGGTCGCCAGGGATTCTTCCACCTAAGCAGTATCAATGGTGATGTAGAAGAAACCGTTTTGGAATATATAATCCGGGATCACGACAAAACTCATTTTGAAGCCAGAAAACAAATGATGCAGGACCTGGTTAGCGAGATTTGTTCTCAGTATGAGCGTGAATGCATCAAGATAGAGATCAAAGACCAGTATTACAATATGCGGGAAAAGGTGGAACCGGTTATGCATATTGTGGAACTTGCTAAAAATGCAATGGAAGCGGTAGATGTAGATCCCATTATTAAACCGATTAGGGGAGGAACTGACGGTGCTCAATTAAGCTTTATGGGACTTCCATGCCCGAATATTTTTGCAGGGGGCCATAATTTCCACGGAAAATATGAGTATGTGCCTGTAGAAAGCATGCAAAAGGCCACGGAGGTAATTGTGAAATTAGCAGAATTAACCGCCAAAAAGTATGAGTAATTAAAATTGTTAATCATGCCGGCTAAAAGCGTTGAAGAATACATCTCCTGTCATTCTTACTGGGAAGAAGAATTAAGACAACTACACAAGATGATGCTCACTACAGAGCTGGAGCCTGCAATAAAGTGGGGCGCACCGGTCTATACCATAGCTGGTAAAAATGTAGTTGGAATTGGAGCCTTTAAGAATCATTACGGCATATGGTTCTTCAATGGTGCCTTGCTGAGGAAGCATACAGCTTTGCTTATTAATGCCCAAGAGGGAAAAACCAAGGCTCTAAGGCAGATCAAATTTAAAAAAGGTGAGGAAATCAATACAACTATCCTTCTACCCTACGTTAAAGAGGCTATACAACACCAGAAAGAAGGAAGAGAGATCAAACCTGCAAAAAAGAAAGAGTTGATTGTACCTCCGGAACTTTCTTCAGCACTTAAAAAAGACCCAGAATTAGAATCGGCCTTCAAAAAGCTCTCTCCCGGAAAACAAAGGGAATATGCAGATCATATTTCTGAGGCGAAAAAAGAAGTTACCAGGCAAAACCGACTGGATAAAGTCATCCCGATGATCAAGTGCGGAGCTGGCCTATATGATAGATATAAAAACTGCTAAATAAAAAAAGCAGCT